>JABIYQ010000264.1 GCA_018702715.1 Desulfobacula sp.
AGAATTCACACCTTTATTGCCACATCTGAGCTGCATATGAAATATAAACTTTCAATGGAGCCTTCTCAGGTACTTGAACAGGCAGTCAAATCTGTTAAACTTGCTGCATCCTACACGGATAATGTTGAATTTTCAGCAGAAGACGGTTCAAGAAGTGATCCTTCATTTTTATGCAGGGTATTTGAGGCGGTTATTGATGCCGGGGCCACAACTATAAATCTTCCAGACACGGTAGGATATGCTATTCCTGAAGAATTTGCCGAGCTTGTCAAATACGTCATGGAAAACACGCCCAATATTAATCAGGCTGTATTAAGTGTTCATTGCCATAATGATCTTGGGCTTGCCACATCCAATACCCTTGCTGCCATAAAAGCCGGCGCCAGACAGGTTGAAGTCACCATCAACGGTATTGGAGAAAGAGCCGGGAACACTTCACTTGAAGAAGTGGTTATGTCTCTAAATACCAGGCCCAATTTTTTCCCCCAGACCACATCCATTGTCACTAAACGGATTTATCCCACAAGCCGCCTGGTCAGTATGATCACAGGAATCCTTGTCCAACCCAACCGGGCCATTGTGGGTGCCAATGCATTTGCCCATGAAGCGGGTATTCATCAGGACGGCGTATTGAAAAATCCCATGACCTATGAAATCATGAAACCTGAGACCATTGGTCTTAGCAAAAACAATCTTGTTTTAGGAAAACATTCAGGCCGTCACGCCTTGAATTCCCACATCCAGGAAATGGGATACAATCTTTCAAAAGAAGAATTGGATAAAGTTTTTCAAAAATTCAAAAGCCTGGCTGACAAGAAAAAAAGCATCCAGGATGAGGACATCGAGGCACTGATTAACGAAGGAATCTTGAGAAGTTCAGAAGTTTTCAGTCTTGAATATATCCATGTATTATCTGGAAACACGGTCTTTCCCACAGCCAGTGTCCAACTGAATATCAATGGCCGAAAGGCCCAGGGGGCAACAGAAGGAAACGGACCCATTGATGCGGTATACAATATTATATCCAAACTGACCAATACCAAATCAGAACTCCTGCGATTTACCATTTCAGCTTTAACCGAAGGAACAGATGCCCAGGGTGAAGTAACTGTCCGGCTACAGGAAGACGGTATCATCGCACTAGGCAAAGGCGCTGATCCAGATATTATTACAGCCAGCGCACTTGCCTATATAAATGGCTTAAACCGGTTGGAATACCTAAAAGAACATCCCGTCGTAAAATTAGAAAAACTTTAACCCATGCCTTTCTTTATACTTTTTCCTTGACACTAAAAAAACATGGGGCTAAGAACAATAACTGTGTTTATTTTTTTTATTTTAACTCATTGGAGATGGACTATGAAAAACATGTTTAAACTTTCTATGTTATCTGTTCTTTTTTATTTTTGTTTTATTGCCTCATCTTTTGCCCAGGATACTTCCATTGTAGGAAAATGGAAAACCATTGATGACAAAACCGGTGAGCCCAAATCCATTGTGCAAATTTATGAAAAAGATGGGAAATATTTCGGGCAGATAAAAGAATTGTTTCGAAAACCCGGCGAAGATCCTGATCCTGTCTGCGATAAGTGCCCGGATGATGATGTCCGTAAAAACCAGCCCACAAAAGGGATGGTCATTATTAAAGATATTACTAAAAGAAGCAACGGATATGCGGGTGGTACCATACTTGATCCTAAAAATGGGAAAATATATACTTGCAAGTTATGGATTGAAGATGGAAAGCTTATGGTCCGAGGCTATATTGCATTTTTCTACAGAACCCAGACCTGGCACAGGGTTGAATAGTATCTGACCGCCAAAACCAGCTGTCCCTCAAAAACTTGAAGGGTCTTAACGCCCCTCTGCGTTAAGACCCTTTACAAAAAACCCAGTCAACGATTCCCTGAAAATCATACCCCGGAAAAACCAGAGCTGTTGGTTTTTATAAAGCACTGGGGGTTGAAAGAAGCGCTCGGTAATTGATTTGAGTTGAGCTATTTTAATTTTTTCAATAATGTTTTCCTATCAATTTTTAAAATTTCAAGGGCTTTTGTCTTGTTCCCACCTGTCTGCTGAACTACATCTCTGATATATTTTTTTGACATATCTTCCAGGCTGAGATTAAGATGCGGATTATAATGGACTTTAAATTTCATAATGTCAGGAAAATCCACACTGTCTATTATATCTTTATCATTCATGATCAGACTTCGGTGAATAAGGTTTTCAAGTTCCCTGACGTTGCCGGGCCAGGAATAATTTTTAAGGGCAGTGATTGCCTTCTCTGTAAATATTGATTCTGTTATTCCAAGTTCCTTGGCATATTTTAAGACGAAATGTCTGGCAAGAAGAAGAATATCATTTCCACGATCCCTTAGAGGGGGTATGTCTATATTGATGACATTTAAACGGAAAAATAAATCCTGACGAAACAGGTCTTTTTTAACCAGATTTTCCAAATTTTTATTAGTTGCAGCAATAATCCTGGTATCAATTTTTTCCGTTTGAGTTTCCCCAACTCGACAGATTTCTTTTTCCTGTAAAACCCTTAGCAGTTTAGACTGGAGCTCAAAGGGTAATTCACTGATTTCATCTAGAAAAAGACAACCTTTTTCAGCTGCCTGGAAAAACCCTTTTCTATGTTCAACCGCACCGGTAAATGCTCCTTTTACATGACCGAATAATTCACTTTCAAAAAGGCCGGCAGGGATGCCAGGACAATTGACCGGAATAAAAGGATAGATGGACCTTGCCTTATGATTATAGTGAATCGCCCGTGCCACAAGTTCTTTCCCCGTACCGTTTTCTCCACTTATTAAAACAATTGCATCGTTGTTACAGGCTTTTTCAATCTTTGAATATACCTCAAGCATGTTTTGGGCTTGCCCCATGATGCCGAATCGGGTCCAGACATCATCATATAACAATCCCGGATCTATTTTTTTTTGTTTTTGTTTTTGAAGACTTGTTTTTACAGCATCCAGAAGTTCTTCATCTGTAAACGGCTTGGTAATGTATTCATCTGCTCCTTCTTTAATGGCAGACACAGCACTATTAATAGAGCCATATCCTGTCAGCATAATAATAGAGATCTCCTTTAAATGATCTCGAACATATTTTATCAATTCAAGGCCGGAATGCTTCGGCATTTTATAGTCAGTGATCACAAGATTGATATTCTGCTTAGAAAGAATTTGAATTGCATCATTTACACTTTGTGCCGTAAACACGTGGAACCCGGACATTTCAAGGTTTCTTTGTATGACTTCACAAGTGATACTATTATCATCAACAACAAGAATTACTTCTTTATCGCACTGATCATACTTATCCGGCATCAATTCTCCTCCAGAGGCAGACAAATTTCAAAAATTGTGCCTTTACCTGGTTCACTGCTGACTTTAATGTCACCATTATGGCTTTGAATAATTCCATAAACAACGGAAAGGCCTAACCCTGTGCCTTCACCAACGTCTTTTGTTGTAAAAAATGGCATAAATGTTTTACTGATATTTTCACCTGAAATCCCGATTCCAGTATCTTCAATGGAAAGAATTGCATTTTTATAGTCCTTACTGGTTGAGATTATCAATTTCCCTCCATTTTTCATTGCCTGGACTGCATTGATTGTCAAATTTGTAATAACCTGTTTGAGTTGATTAGAATCAGCTAAAATAATAATATTTTCTGTATATTGCTTTACAATTGTAATCCCATTCTTGATGCACCTTGCTTCTAAAAATGTGATGCCGTTGTCAATCACTTCATTGAGGTTGATTTTTTCTTTACTCAAAGATGACTGCCGGGAAAATTCCATTAATTGTTTTATGATTTCCCTGGAATAAATGGCACAGTCTTCAATTTTTCCAAGATCTTTTTTTGCCTGATCCGGCATTTTGGGCAATTTCAAAGACAATTGCACAAGGCCCAGTATATTTCCCAAAGGCTCATTCAATTCGTGGGCAACACCAGCGGCAAGCTGGCCAATGCTTGCCAGCCGGTCGGCATGCAGCAGCTGCTGCTGAATCAGCTTTCTATTTTCCTTATCCCTCTGCTTTTCCAGATAAAAACTGATAATATTTGCGATTCCCTTAAGCAGGTTTCTTTCTTCAATTAAAAAAGGATCTTTTAATTCTAAGCTCAAATCAGGTTTGTAAAAAACTTCCACCGCTCCTACAACCTGTTCTTCTATTAAAATCTTTTCACTTTGATAAATTTTAGATTCAAAAAAATCAGACGAATGATATGTATTATCCTTAAACGAAATTCGAGCAGAGGATTCTTTGGTATATTGCCATCCAAAGGGCACAATACAAACAATTTTATTTAAGGCTTCATCCAGGTTGTTTTCCATAACCACGCACTGAGCAACCTGATACAGACAATTGAGTTCCTTTACTCTTTCTTCTTCATTTCTGCAGACCTTTTTATACTCATCATAAAATCGTTGCAGTTTCAGGTTTTGTTTGCGAAGATTTTTAATCTCTTGCTGCTGTTTCTCAAAGATGATATCTGTAGTTTCCATTTATATTTTTTCTGCTTATTATGATGTTCCTTCCAGCGATCCTACACCCGTATGTTTGGTATGGAACTGATGGATCTTGAAAAAGAAAAATACTCAATATTCAACAAAAGTCAATATAAATCAGGATAATCCCTGGTCCTGCATTGCATCAGCTACACGCCGGAAGCCAGCGACATTGGCGCCGAACACATAATTGCCTTTTTTATTAAATTCACAGGATGTTTCATAACACTGGTCATGAATATGCTTCATCACCTGGTGAAGCCGTGTATCAACTTCTTTTTCAGTCCAGTTCATAAAGTTGGCATTCTGAGCCATTTCAAAGCAGGAGCAGGCAACCCCGCCTGCATTGCATGCCTTTGCCGGGGCATAAAAGATATCTGCGTTTTCCAAAAATGCCATACCGTCCAGGGTCACGGGCAGATTTGCACCCTCAACAAGGCATTTAACATTATTTTTGACTAGGGCTTTTGCATCATCAAGGTCAAGTTCATTTTGTGTTGCACATGGAAAAGCAATGTCGCAGGGGATTATCCATGGTCGTTTGCCTAGATAAAATTTCACCTTAAAACGATCTGCATAATCTTTTACAACATCATTTCCACTTAATCTGAGTCTCAGCATATAATCGACTTTTTCACCGGTAACACCATCAGGATCATGGATAAATCCATCAGGTCCTGAAAGAGTAACGACTTTGCCGCCTAGCTCATTGACCTTTTTTACAACACCCCAGGCCACATTTCCAAAACCGGAAACCGTCACAGTTTTACCATCAATATTGTCATTCACATTTTTTAACATCTCTTCAGCAAAATAGACCACACCATATCCTGTAGCCTCGGGTCTTAAATAGCTTCCTCCCCAAGAAAGACCCTTCCCAGTCAAAACACCTTTAAAAGACTTGGTCATTCTGCGGTACATCCCAAAAAGATAACCGATTTCCCGTGTTCCCACCCCGATATCACCAGCTGGAACGTCAGTGGATGCTCCGATATGTCTTGAAAGTTCCAGCATGAAACTTTGGCAGAAGTTCATTATTTCATTATCAGACTTACCCCGTGGATTAAAATCAGACCCACCTTTGCCACCACCTAAAAGCAGACCTGTCAATGCGTTTTTGAATATCTGCTCAAACCCGAGGCACTTGACAATACTTAAGGTAACAGAAGCATGGAATCGAAGTCCGCCTTTATAGGGGCCCAGCACATTATTAAATTCAACACGATATCCTGTATTTACTTGGACCTGGCCTTGATCATCTCTCCAGGGGACCCTGAAACTGATGGATCTGTCAGGCTCGACCAATTGCTCAAGTATACGATTACTTTGATACTCCAAATTAGAATCAAGAACCGGAGTAATGGATTTAAAAACTTCTGATACTGATTGAATATATTCTTTTTCCCAGGGATATTTTTCATTGAGCATTTCCAAGACATTATTCGTATATACGTTCATAATATTTCCCTTTTAGCTATCTGTATTCTTCGCAATTAATTATATTGTCATCTGTTTGCTGCAGATTACAAGTTTCAATATTTTCACAATTACTGCAGATTCCTTTTAACGAGGAATTTAATGAATTTTTAATTTTTGGAATAACTCTGGTAATATTACTTTTTGGCTCTGAGGGATCAGTACATGTAAACTCTTCACAAAAAATAATGGGTCTTGTGTGATTTACACGATAGCGGCATTCATCTGCATTTAAACAATTGATACAAAGTCCTGATAGTTGTATTTTTTCTGTCATGACAGCTCCTTTTTTATTTTTTAATCATACAAACTTAAATCACACTAATAGCAATTGATGTGCCAGCTTTGTTGACTTATTAAAAATGCTTATATTACAGTCGCTTATATTGTTACGATTTCTAAAATTATCGAACTGGAAGTATGGAAATTCTCCATAGTCGGGAAATTTTCCATAGCTTAGTAGATAATGAATATTTGAATTAAAATTCGATATAAAATTTGGACACCCCTACATATGGTATATAGGACTTTTTCAGCCTTGAGATTTTTATTCAATTATATAAGGCATGGGATCAAAAGAAATGGCCGTATCCATTTTCGACAATAAAGGTCCAAATCGGAATGCCAATGGAAATAACTGATTCTAATTTTGAAGATGTGATTAATAACTTAACCAAGGCTTTAGGTTAAAGTGAAGATTGTCTGCTTTAATAAATGTTTACCTAACAAACGAATTATACCAACTGAAAAAGACCGCCCTATCCTCAAAATTCCCAAATTTGACATTTTTTTACCATGTTTAATTTCAGACACCTGGCGTGGGACATGAAAATAGAATAATTGGTATTTCTAATCTATTCAAGTGACCATTGAAATCATTGATGTGGAAACGGGTAAAAAATCCTGATATTTGACGGTAGGAAAAGCACCCCTTGAAGGGGTGGACAAATTGCCGGCAAAGTCCCATTATATGGGCATTAGAAAGGACAGAGACGACCCGGTTCCAGGGAAACAGAGGCATTGTTGAATAAATTTATTCAACCCGTAACGTCACTCTTTTAAATTATATTCAAACATTTGAAATGACAGTCTTTTTTGATGAACGATTCGATTTTATAAACCGACATTCCCTCAAAGGTCCCAAAAACCGCTGGAAATCACGACTTGAAGATTGCAGCAGGCCTCTGCCTGAAATCATTTGAACAACTGCATTATTCCGATATGATAAAACCGTTTTTTATGATAATAAAGGGCTTTTAACGAAGGGGTTACTATGCCGACAATATCATCATTTGACTGGGAAAAAGGGACTTGGGAAGCCACTCAAACGGCTTTGGATTCCAGAAAGTCGGCTACAAACATATGTGTCGCAGGTGACTGGGCACCCATTCGCGTATTCAAAAAAATCATGGAAACCCTTCCTGAATCAATTTATGGAGATCTTCTGCCCATTTTAAAATCTGCTGATCTATCCATTGCAAATCTTGAATCCCCTTTAAGTGACAGGGGAAAGCCTGTCTTTAAAAGCGGTGCTGTATTCAAAGGTGAACAATGCCATATCAAGGCCTTGACATCCGTGCCCTTTGATATTGTCACCCTGGCAAACAACCATGTATTTGATTATGGAATTGATGCTTTTAAAGATACAATGGATGTTTTAAAACGTAATAATATTCAATGGACAGGTGCAGGAATGTCCATTAAAGAGGCTGGTAAGCCTCTTGTAGTAAATGTTAATGATACTAAAGTCGCCATTGTTAATTTCAGCGAAGGAGAAGATCTCACTTGTGCTGGAAAAGGGCCCGGTGTTATGGGCTGGGATTTGTCCAGGGTTGAAGAAACAATTAAAACACTTCGACCCAATGTGGATTTCATCATTGTCATTTCCCATTGCGGCATTGAATATATTCCTTTCCCACCGCCTTATGTTGCCAGGGCGTTTAAAAAGATAGCCAGGGCCGGGGCAGATATTGTTATCGGCCATCACCCCCATGTTCCCCAGGGCATAGAATTTTATAACGGTATTCCCATTATTTACAGCCTGGGAAATTTTGCTTTTTATCAACCAACGAACCTTTACTATCGGAAAATAGGTTATCTTGTAAACCTTGGTTTAAAGAAAGACGGCCTTGTCTCCCTGGAACTTGTCCCCTATGAGATCCATGATCTCGGGCTGTCACGTTTAAAAGGGACTAATCTTCAAACTTTTTGGAATAAATTCAAGGAAATATCAAAGCCTTTACAAGATGACAAAGACCTTGATGCAGCATGGAATGGGTTTTTGCAATATTATGGCATTGACGGCTTTTTTAATGAAATAGCCATGATCATGGAAAAGATAAAAACTGAGCCTGAAAAAGGAGCTGCAATGTTTCGCAACAGGTTGACCACTTTACAGCATTATCATCATTGGAAAGATTTTTTAACGAATATTGTTGAAGGGAAAACTGAATCATCTCCTGAGTGGGCACATCGAATAATTAAAGAGTGGTTGACCTTAAAAACAGAGAAGCGTTAGAATAATTCGGATAATTTAAATGGACTCCTTAAAAAATAAAACAGGCCTTTCCAGAAAAACCATTCTGGTGACTGATTCCGGGCTGGGTGGCATGTCGGTTTTTGCCCGGATTGCAGCGCACCTTAAAAACAACTCGCAGTGGCCTGATGTCTCAATGGTCTATTTCAATGCCTGGCCTGAACAGGACAAAGGATATAATCATTTTAAAACCATGGGTCAAAGGGCCGGGGTTTTTAACAACGCCTTGAATGCAATGGAAAATTTTAAACCAGACATGATTCTCATTGCCTGCAATACACTTTCAGTGATTTATCCTTTTACGCCCCATAGCCGGGACAAAAAAACCATGGTTACCGGGATTGTGGACCATGGCGTTCAATTGATCCACAAAAACCTTATGTTAGACCCTAACAGCCGGGTGATTATATTTGGAACACCCACAACCATTGCTGAAAAATCCCATGGACGCGGGCTTGTTAAAATGGGTATTGACCCCAAGCGAATTATCAATCAGGGATGCACAAATCTTGCAGGAAAGATTGAAAGAGATCCCTTTAGCCAAGATGTTTCAAATATGATCCATTCCAATGTTTTTAAGGCGGTTTCAAAGATAAAAAAAACCCCGGATGGGAGGGTATATGCAGCGCTTTGCTGTACCCATTTTGGATATTGCAAAGATCTTTTTAAAACTGCTATATCCGGATATTTAAAAGAGGATGTTATAATTCTCAACCCCAACAAAAGGATGGCTGATCATGCAATTTCAGATTATGAAATTTTAAGCCATGACAAAACAGATACTTTTTATCCTGATATTGACATGAAAGTGATATCCAGAGTCTTTTGGGAGCCTGAAAGAATTAATGCCTATGTGAGATTGCTCAAAGATGTTTCTCCTGAAGTTGTAAATGCCCTTGCCGCCTATGAATGGAATCCGAATTTGTTTGAAGTATAAGATCAATTTATAAATCATATATTGAAAGGTTTTTTAATTTAATGAAAAAA
>JABIYQ010000386.1 GCA_018702715.1 Desulfobacula sp.
AGGACTGATGGTAGTTGCCACCTGAAGATTAGCACTATTACCCAGCACATCTACACCGGAAACACCTATGAGCATGGTATGGATAGTTCTTTCAATCATGGATTGCCCGTCATGCCAGGGAGAATCGCAACCGCAGCCAGTGGCGTTTGTTGGAAGATTAAACGCCTTTTTGATGAACTGGTTGACAAGGGCCCCGCCCTGGGCAGCCTCAGCCGAGGACTGCATGGTTCTTCCACTTGCCATGTCAAGGGCGTAAATCAGCGGAGTGGGTATTACAGGGGCACCCGGATTTACAACCTGGGCCGTAATCAGGATTGAAAGAGTCTCAGCAGCTGATAAAATCGCTACACCCGGCATGGTTATAGGGGCTGTTGCTCCTGCGCTTGGAAGGCTGCATGCAAAAATAGGAAGGCCCTTGGCAGCAGCCTGCAAAATAATCTCTGCATCCATGGATTTGAGTTCCAGCGGGCTTAATGCACATGAGATAATGCTCGCCGCAGAATTCTCTCTGGTCTCCTGCTCACCCCCGGAAGCCACCTGGGTGAGTAGGGTAAGGTATTCAACACTCTTTTCACTGTAGGGCTGTATCCAGACATTTTTATGGATGTGTTGAAGTGCAGCACTGACCGCATGCACATCTGCCGATTGTGCGGGCACATCAGATGGGGTGGGAACAGAAAAAATATCAATATGCTTCAGGGTATCGGCTATGCCTGCCATTGAAATCACATCAGCTAAAGTCACAGGCCGGAAATGGTCTGTTTCAGGATCGATGATGGTCTGGGCTCCGGTCCCCGTCCGGACATGGTATGTACCGTCAGATTTTGGAATCTTAAGCCGGTTCTCCTTGTTTCTTGCCCCAATGGAAAACTCCCTTGGAGCAAGCAGTAATTTTTCTTCTAAAAAACTTTTGGGAAGGCGTACTATCCCGGTATTAAAATCAACAATGGCCCCGGCCTTATCCAAAAGTTTCAGCAATAGTGGATGCTCCATCTTAAAGCCCCGTGTCTCAAGCAGGATAAATACCTTGTCTTTCATTAAACTAATGTCGTCATCAGAAAAAAATGATACTCTTGAATTACCTGGCATAATTATTTCCTCCATGGGTGTTGATCGTAATTATTCATGCTTTCAATGAAATTTAGTTTTAATCCTGAATCTTCAAATACTTTTCAATAAAATTTTATGGCAGATCAGGCATCAGGCCATTGTTATAGGATATTTTACTTAAGATAATTGCAATTTAGATGCCAGTTTAAAATTTGGTATGATTATTGTATTAATATATAAAATTCAGTAATTCATAAATGGATTTTATACATTTACCACAAAAATCAGAGGATGAATCACTTGCTGTTGTTTAATAAATAAACAGGTTCAAAAATAAATTAAAGACAGCTCTGAAAACAAATTATTCTGGAGAATGTCAATGAAAACTGTTTTTATAGTCGGGTCGGGAATAATGGGAAGCGGTATAGCACAGCTCTGCAGTCAGGCAGGGTATGAGGTCCGCCTCATGGACAATGATCAGAAAATGCTTGGAAAAGCATTCAAAAAGATAGAATGGTCATTGAACAAACTGGAGGAGAAAAGCCTGTTAAAGGAAAATGCCGGGGATATTCTGACCAGGATCAAAATTGAGAATACTTTTGAAAATGCGAGTGATACAGATATTGTAATAGAGGCTGCGTTTGAAAATTTAAAGACAAAGCATGACATTTTTAAAGAGCTTGAGCATGTTTGCCGGCCAGATGCAATTTTGGGGACAAATACTTCTTCAATACCCATTACCGAGATTGCATCTATACTGAAAAATCCCCAAAGATTTGTCGGGATACATTTTTTCAATCCAGTCCACAAAATGAAGCTTGTAGAAATCATAAAGGGTTTTGCAACTTCAGATGATACGGCCCAGAAGACAAAAGAGTTTGTGTTCTCAATAGGCAAGGAACCTGTTATGGTTAATTGTGACAGTGCCGGATTTATTGTTAACAGGATAAACGGTATGGCATTTTTAGAAGCATTGCAACTTCTTGAAAAAGGAGTTGCAAGCGTTGAGGACATTGACAAGGCAATACGTCTTGGATTGGGAAATCCTATGGGGCCTTTTGAACTCATGGACCTTGTGGGACTTGATGTCGTTTTGAATGCCCGAATGGGAATTTATAATGAAACAAGACAGCCGAATCACTTCCCTCCAGGCATATTAAAAAATATGGTAAAGGCGGGTTGTCTGGGCCGAAAAACTGGAAAAGGATTTTATGAATATAAATAAAAGGAAATTATCATATTGTGGGATATATAAAGCTTGAAAAAAAAGACAAAATAGCCGTCATCACCATGAATCGTCCTGAAAAAAGGAATGCCCTGAATTTAGAGGTTCGAC
>JABIYQ010000657.1 GCA_018702715.1 Desulfobacula sp.
TAAAGATTCAACTCTTTTTGTCTCAAGAAAAATATGGCAAAAAGAAAATAAAATTCAAAATGTTTTTGAATTTGAAAAATTATCCGAAGAAATACTTTGCCAGTTTAATAAATTTTCCGGGCATGTCTTCATATTTTCTACCGGGATTGCGGTTCGAATCATTGCGCCTTTATTGAATTCAAAAATTCTTGACCCCGCAGTTGTTGTAGTAGATGACAATGGAACTCATGCAATCAGTCTTATCTCCGGTCACTTGGGAGGTGCCAATGCACTTTCAAAAAAAATTGCTCGCATTGTTTGTGGCACACCGGTTATAACCACTGCAACGGATATAAATAAATTGCCGGCTATTGATTTAATAGCAAAAGATAATAGCCTTTTTATTGAGACTCCTCAGAACATAAAACTTATAAACATGGCATTTCTTATGGGAAAACCTGTAAGTTTATTTGACCCTTTCGGTTTTGTTAAAAAAAATTTGCAGAAAAATTTTTTTTCAAATAAAACTTCTATGGAAAATTCATCAGAGAAAATATTTTGTTCCTACAAAACTAAAAACGTTTCACGTGAAACTCTAATATTAAGACCTCCTGTTTTAAGTGTCGGCATTGGGTGTAACAGGGGAACACGTTGCAAAGAACTTAAACAATTTTTGGTTAAGACTTTAAAAAAAGAAAGTCTGTCTATTAACAGTATTTATGAATTTGCAACTGTGGACATCAAAAAAGATGAAACAGGTTTATTAGATCTTTCAAAGGAAATGAAAATTCCAATTGTTTTTTTTGATAAAAAAGAATTGAATTCCGTGAAAACAATTATAACGCCGTCACAAATGGTAGAAAAGCATTTAGGAATTAAGAGTGTATGCGAAGCTGCAGCAATTTTGTCAGCCAACAATGGAAAATTGATTGTTCCAAAAAATAAAAACAAGGATGTCACCCTGGCGGTGGCAATTAAAAAATGACGCTTTATATTATTGGTACAGGCCCTGGAGACATTTCCTATATGTCACAGCGGGCAATTGAAATTTTAAAACAGGTGGATTGTGTTGCAGGATACACAACATATATTGAATTAATTACTGATTTAATCATAGGTAAAGAAATCATCTCAACAGGAATGATGAAAGAGGTGGAAAGAGTTGAAAAAGCAATCGAACAGGCCTTGGCAGGAAAATCTTGCGCCCTTGTTTCAGGTGGCGACCCAGGAATTTATGCCATGGCAGGCCTTGTCTTTGAAATCTGCAAACAACGAAGTATAAAGCTTGTACGGACCCAGGACAAAGATAATTATACTGATAATGATACCGACCTGTTGATTGAAATAGTTCCCGGAATTCCCGCTTTGGCAGCCGGTGCTGCTCTGGCTGGAGCTCCATTGACCCATGATTTTGCGGCGATTTCCTTAAGTGACCTTTTAACCCCATGGGAAAAAATAGAAAAAAGACTGACTTGTGCTGCCATGGCAGACTTTGTTATTGTTTTATATAATCCAAAAAGTAAAAAAAGAGACTGGCAGTTAAAAAGGGCGCAAAAGCTTATATTGGAGCACAGGGATGGCACAACCCCTGTTGGAATCATCACCGGCGCCATGAGAGAGAATCAAAACATCTCATTTACTATTCTGGATCAAATGGATACGGCACAAGTTGGGATGCAGACTGTTCTGTTTATAGGATCCAGTGCTTCTTTAAGATACCTTGATTTTTTGTTTACACCTAGAGGATATTCAAAAAAGTATAAGATTTAAATTTAACGAAAAATACTTTGGGAGATCATTAATGGAAGGATATGTTCAAATATACACCGGCAATGGCAAGGGAAAAACAACGGCCAGCCTGGGGCTTGCACTCAGAGCTGATGGTGCCGGCCTAAAAGTATACATAGGCCAGTTTTTAAAAAAAGGGGATTACTCTGAGATAAAAGCCTTATCTAAATTTGAAAATATTATTGTTGAGCAGTATGGTCTTAGTCACTTTATTAAAGGCAAACCATCGGATGAAGATATCGCTGCTGGTGCTAAAGGCTATAAAAGATTATGCAAAATTTTAAAACAGAACAAATATGATATGGTCATTGCTGAAGAGGCAAATGTTGCAGTCATGTTCAATATTATAAAAGAAAAAGAACTTTTAGGCTTAATCGATATGAAACCAAAAAATGTAGAACTGGTGATTACAGGAAGGGGCGCGACAAAAAAGATAATTGAAAAAGCAGATCTTGTTACGGAAATTAAAGAAATCAAACATTATTATAGGCAAGGCGTGACAGCCCGGGTTGGGATCGAAAAATGATAAAAAAAAATATTGCAATTCTTGGAACCGGATCTGATGTCGGGAAAAGCATACTAGCAGCAGCTCTTTGCAGATCCCTTGCAGACATGGATGTTAAGGTCGCACCCTTTAAGTCTCAAAATATGTCCAACAATTCGGGCATTACTCCAGAAGGTCTTGAAATGGGGCGTGCCCAGATTGTCCAGGCAGAAGCGGCTAAAATTGCTCCCCATGTCAATATGAATCCCATACTTTTAAAACCTACGGGCGAAAAACAATCCCAGGTCATTCTCAATGGAAAAGTACATGGAAATCATACTGCAATGGATTACCATAGGAATAAAGGCTTTTATTTTAAAAAGTCTTGCGAAGCATTTGACAGGCTTGAACAGAACTATGACCGAATAATTCTGGAGGGTGCCGGATCATGTGCTGAGGTCAACCTTATGCCCAATGACATAGTGAATTTTGCAATGGCAGAATATGCCGATGCAGACGTCATACTTGCAGCAGATATCCACAGGGGAGGTGTGTTTGCACAGATCATCGGCACCCTTGAGTGTCTCCCGCAAAAGTATCGGGACATGGTAAAAGGGTTTATAATTAATCGATTCAGAGGTGATATCGCCCTGTTTAAAGATGGGGTAAACTGGATTGAAGAGCAGACAAATAAAAAAGTGTTGGGTGTTCTGCCCTGGTACACGCATTTTAAAATTGATGCTGAAGACTCGGTTGAAATTGAAGAATGCACTAATTTTAAGGACCTTAACCCTGATATACCGGCAATCGGTATCATCCGGCTGCCTCATATCGCAAATTTCACTGATTTCCACGCCTTGTCAAACATAAAAGGGCTTCAAACAATTTTTATTGACCGGCCGGATCATCTTTCAAAATGTAAGGCGATAATTATTCCTGGATCAAAAAATACTCGCGTAGATCTTGACTGGCTGATGAAGAATTTTAAAAATTCCCTTCAAGAATATCACAAATCAAAAGGATATATTTTTGGAATTTGTGGTGGATATCAAATGCTGGGAGAGTCTGTGGATGATCCCGACGGACTTGAAGGCTCTCCGGGAAAGACAAAAGCGCTCAATCTTTTGCCTGTTCATACTATATTAAAGGCGCCAAAAACAACAACTTTAAGTGATTTTCAATGGGAAGATGCCAAAGGAAAAGGATATGAAATTCACATGGGTTATACAACCTTAAGTGCAGGTGCATCTCTCCTTGAAATAAATTATAGAAATTCCATTCCCTGCACAAACACAGATGGATGTATTTCAGAGAACGGGCGGGTTGCCGGAACCTATATACACGGTTTTTTTGATTCCTCGCAAATTTTGGTTAAATGGTTAAAAACAATCGGATTAGATATAAATTTTCCTATTGATGACATGATCAATTTAAAAGAGAGAGATTATACCCTGTTAAAAAAACATTTTGAAGCTCATATTGATATACAAAATTTGCTTTAACTCATTGAATTTTAAGTCAAAATATACAAAAGCATTGTTTGAATACTGCGATCTATCTTGTATTTATTGAA
>JABIYQ010000140.1 GCA_018702715.1 Desulfobacula sp.
AGCTTTTCCGGGCTTGTATCCTGAATATGTTTTGAATTAAGGGAAAGAAGCTTATTAGTATCAAACATTGATGCAGACCTGCCAAGATGTTCAAGATCAAATTTTTCTATTAATTCATCTCTCTTAAAAAATTCCTGATCTCCATGGGACCATCCAAGACGAACAAGATAATTTATCATGGCATCGGGTAAAAATCCCATCTTTTTATATTCGCCAACCGACATGGCCCCATGACGTTTGCTCAGGCGTGATTTATCAGATCCAAGGACCATTGGGACATGGCCGAAAACAGGAATAGGCGTTTTCAGTGCTTCATATATCATCATTTGTTTGGGTGTATTGATCAAATGGTCATCTCCCCTGATTATGGTATTGATTCCCATAGTCAGGTCATCTACCACAACTGCAAGGTTGTACATGGGTGACCCGTCGCTTCTCTGGATAATAAAATCATCCATTTCAGCATTTTGAAACGCAGTATCACCCTTTACAATATCTTTGACAATGGTAGCACCTTGCTCAGGCGTTTTGAGTCGTACAACAGTGTTTTTACCTTTTTCAAGATTTTTTTGCCGACAATTGCCGTTGTACATGGGTTTTAATCCCCTGGCCTTTGCCACATCTCTCATGGTATTGACTTCATCCGGGGTGCAGGAACAATAATATGCAGACCCTGATTCAAGCAGGTTTTCTATGTATTCATTGTAAATGGAGGTTCTTTGGGATTGAAAAAAGGGACCTTCATCCCAGTCCATGCCGAGCCATTTCAGGGATTCCAAAATGGCAGTCACAGACTCTTTTGTGGATCTGGCAGCATCTGTGTCTTCAATCCTTAAAACAAATTTCCCCTTGTTTTTTCTTGCATATAGCCAGTTAAAAAGAGCTGTTCTTGCACCGCCTATGTGCAGGAATCCCGTAGGGGAGGGGGGGAATCGAGTGATAATTGTATCCATTTGTTCTCCATAAAAATAATATTGTGTAAAATCGAGCCCTTAACTATCACAAAACTTTGCATCGGGCAACTGGTTTAATTTCTTGACACTTTTTGGAAATAGGAGTAAATATATATGCTTTATTATATTGGAATATAATAATTAAAAATTCAAATAAAATAATATACTTAGGAGAGATCAATGGCAGTACCAAAGCAAAAGAGTTCCAAGGCAAGGGGTAGAAAAAGGCGGACACATTACAAAACAAGCGCACCCACAGTGAGTGTGTGCCCTGAATGCCAGGAACCCAAACTCCCACATACAGCCTGTCCTGAATGCGGCGCTTATAAAGATAGGAACGTATCCCCGGTTGATAATGAAGAATAGTTAAAGGAGACTGTCCAAAGCATGACGATTGAAACAAAAGTAAAAAAAGTGATTGCAGAAAAGATTCCTGATATTGATATCGAGGATATTGTTCTGGAAGCTTCTCTGATTGATGATCTTGGTGCTGATTCTTTGACAATCGTAGAGTTGATCATGTCAATGGAGGAAATGTTTGAAATTGAAATTGATGACGACGATGCAGAAAAATTGATCACAGTCCAGGATGCCGTTGATTTTATAAAATCAAAATTTTAGAAAGTGGGGACAAAATGGAAAAAGGCAAACCCATTATTATCGGATGTGATCATGCCGCTTATGGACTGAAGGAAAAAATAAAAATTTTTCTCATCCACAGAGGTTATCAGATTGAAGATGCAGGCACCAAAGCCCAGACATCTGTTAATTATGTGGATTTTGGGAAAAAAGTTGCCGATGCTGTGTCTAAAGGCCAATATTCAAGGGGGATATTGCTTTGCGGCACCGGGCTTGGCATGTCCATGGTGGCCAATAGGTTTGCAGGTGTGCGAGCCGCTCTTTGCTCTGATATTTTTTCAGCAAAGATGAGCCGGCTGCATAATGATTCCAATATCCTTGTCCTTGGCGGTCGTGTAATAGGAGATGTCCTTGCGTTTGAAATTATTCAAACCTGGCTGGATACGGTGTTTGAAGGTGGGCGGCATCTGGAACGAATTCAAACTATAGATAATTAGATATGTGAGAAGAGGGTTGTAAAATGGGAATCGTTGGAAAAACAGATTCACAAATCGAAAAGATTATCCAGCAGGAGGCTGACCGGCAGGAATATGAATTAAACCTGATTGCTTCTGAAAATATTGCAAGCCCGGCAGTCATGGCGGCCCAGGGATCCATCCTCACAAATAAATACGCAGAAGGATATCCTGCCAGAAGATATTATGGCGGTTGTGAATATGTGGACCAGGCAGAAGACCTGGCCATTGAGCGGGCCAAAAAATTATTCAAGGTCGAATA
>JABIYQ010000159.1 GCA_018702715.1 Desulfobacula sp.
AGCCTCAGACAGGGAAGAAGTGCTGAAAATTTACTCAGATAATTTTGAAAGCCGGGTTGCCTCCCAGGTATTCGAGTACAAACGTCTTGTGAAATCCGGTCAGGAATTTCCAACAGAAATTCAAGGAAAAACAACATCATATGGCAATAAAATATCAAGTATTGGAATTTGTAGGGATATTACAGAACGCGTAAAAATGGAAAAAAAAGTTCGGGAAAATGAACGCATGGCCTATATCGGCCAGATTACGGCCTCCCTTTCCCATGAGATTCGAAATCCTCTATCCTCAATCAAGATGAATCTTCAGATTTTAAGCGGCAACAAAAAAATTACGGGAAATGATAAACGACGGGTGGATATTTCAGTGTCGGAAGTGATTCGGCTTGAACAGATTTTAAACCAGCTCTTGGATTTTGCAAAACCCTTGCAGTTGAATCTAAAACCATGCAATATATATATCATTTTGAATTCTTATATTGAGCTTCTTGAAATGAAATTTAAGGAAAAACATCTTAATGTTGTGACAACCATTGAAGATGAACCGCATCCTCTTATAGCAGATGGGGAAAAACTGGGTCAGGCATTTATCAACATTCTCATTAATGCCATTGAGTCATCTGAACCTTTTGGAAAAATTTCTGTGACCTTTAAAAAAATCATACACCAGAACCTTGAATATGCAGGAGTTCTAATTGATGATGAAGGCCCGGGTTTTGATGAAAAAGATAAGGAAGAAATCTTCAAACCCTTTTTTACAAGAAAAACAAAAGGGATTGGTCTGGGACTTGCAAATGTCAAAAGGATAATTGATGTTCACAACGGATTTGTCCAAGCAAAAAAAAATAAAGGCAAGGGAGCTTCATTTTTAATCATGCTTCCCCTGGGAAATAATTGATGGCAAAAATACTGGTCATAGACGATGAACCCTCTATCCTTGAATCCTTGAACATGTTTCTGACGGAAAAAGGGCACCTGGTTTTTACTGCAGAAACCGGAACAATGGGCCTGGAACTTTTTTCAAAAAACTCTTTCCATGTGGTTATCATGGATATCAGACTTCCGGATTTAAATGGATTGGATATTCTCCAAACCATGATCAAGAAAAAAAAAACATCAAAAATTATAATGATTACAGCTTTTCAGGATATGGAGACCACGATTGTAGCTATTAAAAGGGGAGCCTTTGATTATATTCACAAACCCCTTGATGTGGTAAAAATTGAAAAAGCAGTGAACCGTGCCATCAATATCCTTGAAATTGACAGGGAAACCCCTGCTCTTGAACCTGTAAACGAGATATCGGTCAACCCCTGGGTGATAATCGGCAAAAGTGAAAAGATGCGAAAGATTTTCAAGATGATGGGGCTTGTCTGTAATAGTCGTGTCAATGTGCTTCTCCAGGGCGAGACAGGCACTGGAAAAGAATTGATTGCCAGGGTAATTCATTTAAACTCTTCTTTTAAAGATGAGCCTTTTGTGGTGTTTGATTGTTCAGCTGTTGTTGCTACCCTTCTTGAAAGCGAACTTTTCGGTCACGAAAAAGGGGCCTTTACCGGAGCTGAAACCACAACAATGGGAAAAATAGAACAGGCTGGAAACGGCACCCTGTTCCTGGATGAGATTGCCCAGCTTCCATTGGCTATCCAGGGAAGCCTTTTGGGTTTTCTTCAAAGAAGAGAATACACACGGGTTGGGGGTAGCAGGACATTAAAATCCAAATGTCGGATAATCGCTGCCTGTAATTGTAATCTTGCCGACAAGGTGAATAAAGGGGTTTTTAAAGAAGACCTTTATTACAGGCTCAAGGTTTTCATGATTGAGGTGCCGCCTCTCAGAGAACGGCTTTCCGACACTCCTTTGCTGGTTGAACATTTCTTAAATAAAATCAACCGGGAACTGGGGACCATGGTAACCAAACTTCAGGACGGTGTCATGGAAATGCTTGTCAATCAAACCTGGAAAGGTAATGTCAGAGAACTTGAAAACACCATAGCACAGGCCCTTGTGGGTTGCCGGGGCAATGTCCTGCTCAAGGATGATATTCATAAACTATTAAATGTAAAAAACAGATCCCAAAAGATGGGGCTTGAATCCTACTCCCTGGCCCATGTTGAAAAGGATCATATCACAAAGACACTTTCCCAGCTTCAATGGAATAAAACCAATTCGGCAAAGCTGCTGGGTATCTCTCTGCCTACTTTACGATCCAAGATTAAAAAATATAAGATACACAAATCCGATACCCAATAAGATTTTTGCATAAGGATAATCTGTAGTCGTAACTCAGGGTAATAGTTTATTCAGGGGTTTTTCTGATCACCAGATAAACGCCAAGAACAGTTACAAAGATAGCTATTATTGACACAATCGATAAATATTCA
>JABIYQ010000502.1 GCA_018702715.1 Desulfobacula sp.
ACATTTATCTGGAACCAATATTCTTCTAGATCCTTTTTTATCAGATTACGCGACCTCGTTCCCACCCTTTGGCCCAAGGCGTTATACACCACCAGGGCTCTCCGTGGAAAAATTGCCTAAAATAGATTTGATCATCATCTCCCACAATCATTATGATCACATGGACAGCGCAACTCTCAAAGCCCTGCCCCACCGGCATAACATACCGATAATTGTACCATTGAAACTTGGAAAGATTTGTAACGAACTGGGATATAAAAACGTAACCGAACTTGACTGGCTGGACATCAAAAAATCAGGACCCATTACAATAACCGCTCTTCCTGCGGTTCATTTTTCTGGTCGAAGCTTATCTGATCGTAACAAGACCCTATGGGCTGGTTATTCCATAATTAGCCGTGGAACCAAAATCTATTTCAGCGGAGATACTGCTTATCATTCCCTTTTTAAGGAGATCGGTCGGAACTATGGCCCTTTCGATTATGGACTGGTACCCATTGGCGCTTATAGACCCCATCCAATGAAAAATTACGCACATACAACACCGGAACAGGCAGTAAAGCTTGGGTTGGATTTAAAAATCAATACAATGATCCCCATCCACTGGGGTTCATTGGTTTTAAGTCAGGCACCTGTTTTTGAGGCACCGGAGAGATTTCTTGAGGCCGGCAAAAAAGCGGGTTATACTGATTTATCTCTTTGGAAAATGAAGGTTGGCGAGACGCGACAAATGGGATGAAATCAGGAGGAAAAAACAACAATAAATCCAACCAAAATATTGAGGCTTGACCACATCATGTTAAAATTCTAAACTCAACCTTTCTATGAAGAAACATCTAAGCTCAAGGGGAGATTATGAATTATTTTTGCACTTTAATTATGTGTATGACGTTCTTCATTACCGGATGTGGCAACACTGATATTCGGCCCCGGGCATTTCCTGAAAAAACAAGTATTGATCTGCAAGGACACCGCGGAGCGAGAGGGCTTTTTCCAGAAAATACCATTCCTGCCTTTACGTATGCCATTGAACAAAAAATGACAACTCTGGAGCTGGACACCAACTTGACTAAAGATGGAAATTTAATTGTTTACCATGACTCTTTCATAAATTCGGATTTATGCATAGATTCTAAAAAAAATCCCGCCCAATCGACCCGAATTCTTGATATGACCCTTGAGGATCTCAAAAAACTTGATTGTGGAAGTATAATTAATGAAAAGTTTCCTGAACAAACACAAGTTCCCGGCACAAAATTGATCTCGCTTTCTGAGTTGTTCGATTTTGTAAAACAATATGAAGACAACCATCCTGATATCCCGAAACTACACTTTAATATAGAGACAAAATTTGAATCTGCACCCAATCAGGAGTATCTGGAAAAATTTGCAATGATCATGGTAAAATTGATTGAAGATGCTGATGTGGTAGATAGAACGATAGTTCAATCTTTTGTTCTTGAAGTGCTTCCTATGATCAAGAAAAGGAATCCTAAATTGAAAACCTCTGCCTTGTTTCAACCCAGTTATGTTCAAGGTGTTTTAATGATGATGGGCTTAAACAACATTCGCAGTAAAATTATTAATAAAACAGAAAAAGCCGGGGCTGATATTATTTCACCTTATCATCTTTATGCTAACCTGTTTTTTATTCAAACCTGCCATGAAAAAAATATCCGTGTTATTCCATGGACAGTCAATGAAAAGGACAAGATACTGACTCTCCTAAACAATGGCGTGGATGGAATCATATCGGATTACCCGAATCGACTTTTCACTGTTTACCAGGAATGGATTAATTCTAAACAAAAGGAATAATTAGCGCTATGCGTATTTATAATGGGAAAATATTATCTTTGGATAAAGACAACACTGTTTATAATTATCTTGTTGAAAATAAAGGTCGTATTGTATATTTGGGAGATTCTCTACCCATAGAATATGAAAAAATGGAATATACAAAAAATGATTCCCTGGTGGAATTAGGGAATCGTACTTTGCTGCCGGCTTTTGGGGATGGACACATGCATTTCTCAAATTGGGCACTGATTGCTGTTTCTTATTTTGATGTGAGAAAAGCAAAAGACATTGGAGAAATCCAGGAGATTATCCAAAAATACATGACCGGGAATAAAAAACTAAAGGCAATTATTGCCTTTGGAGTGTCTAAACATAGTGTTAAAGAAAAACGCCTGATTGAAAAACAGGAATTGGATGAGGTATGCCCTGATATACCATTGATCATTGTCTGTTACGATGGACACTCAGCCGTGTGTAATTCAAAAATGTTGGACACGTTTTCCGACAAGATAAAAAGTTTGCGTGGTTTTCAAGAGGATAAAGGCCATCTGTTTAATGAAGCATACCTGGCAGGAACTGATTATGCTGCATCTTTGGTTCCTCCGCTTGACCTTGTAAAAAGTATAGTTAAAAGTTTTGACCTGTTAGCTCAAAAAGGGATTGGATTAATTCATGCAACAGAAGGGATTGGATTTCCAAAAGATCTTGATATTACGCTGGTAAGCATTATTGCCAGGGCTCTTACAAAGAAAAATCAATTTCAAACACGATTATTTTTTCAAACCATGGCCGTGGAAAAGGTATTAAAACGCAAACTGCCTCGTATTGGCGGATGTTTTGCTACAGCGCTTGACGGGTGTTTTGGTGCATGTGATGCTGCATTACATGAACCATACGAAAATGACCCGGATAATAATGGCATTTTTTTCCAAAAAGAAAAAGAAGTGTTTGAATTTGCTAAAAAAGCGAATCGAGCCGGTTTACAAATTGAAATGCATGCCATTGGGGATGCCGCTGTTTCCCGGGCAGTAAAAGCAATTGAAACCGCACTGCTTGACTATCCTCGCAAAGATCATCGGCATACGATTATTCATGCTTGTCTGATTCTTCCCGATGATTTAAAAAAAATTGCCCAATTAGGAATTGGGATAACACT
>JABIYQ010000168.1 GCA_018702715.1 Desulfobacula sp.
CCCTGAAATCATCATCAAGGATAAGACAGGGTGCTGACATAACACTATCTTTTTGTGCGGTTTCAGGAAACAAACTGCCGTCAATTATGTGAAGGTTTATTTTGTTGCAGGCAAGTGCAAGGGGTATGACAGTCCTGACCACATTGGGACAATGGGGGCATTCAAGGGCAATATAGAGTTTTAAGCTGACCCGTATGTCTATCTTATCCATATTTAACTTATCCATATCTATCTTATCTTGGGTTTGCAGAATGGATTTGGAAGGCATTTTGTGCTCTCCATTGATTTGTGACAGGGCTTCAAGAAAGGGCTCAAGTTCTTTCCCAAGGGGAAGCGCTGAATAAGTTATATTCTCTTTTAAAAGGAATCCTGGCAAGGCGTTTTCACCTTTTTTTGATTCGACCCTAATGTTTAATGTCGTGTTTATAAGCTGCTTTGTAAAATTAATAAATTGATTGTCTTGGACATGATCTGCAAGGATCAATTTTATTTTGATTGATTTTTCAAGGGTTTGATCCCAGTTTTGGATCAGGGCGCATGATAGTTTGTCAAATATGGGCATGATTTATTCTCTTTAATTTGGTGTTTGTTTTTACCCTGAACCATGTTCTTGACAGAGCGTTTTATTTTTATTGTTGAAGATGATAATTATTCTTTACCAGAATCCGGCTTTTAAATTAAGCATAAATCATGTAAATTATTGAATCGGTGCGAAAATAATTAATTTGAATTGGAAAAAACAAAAATGAAATTTATTGCTGACCTTCATATTCATTCCAAGTATTCAAGAGCTACAGCTAAAAATCTTGATTTTGAGAATCTTTATTATACAGCCCAAATTAAAGGGGTAACGCTTATTGGGACAGGAGATTTTACGTATCCTGCATGGATAAGCGAGATTGAGTCCAAGCTTGTAGAAACAGAACCCGGATTGTTTTCACTGAAAAAAGAAATTGCCAAAGATATAGATAAAACCATTCCGGGAAATTGCAGAAATCCTGTCAGGTTTATCCTGCAAAGCGAAATCAGCAATATTTACAAAAAAGATGACCGGGTAAGAAAAAATCATAATCTAGTCTATTTTCCTGATATTGACAGTGTTAAAAAATTTAATGCCAGGCTTGATGCCATTGGAAATATCAAATCCGATGGACGTCCAATACTTGGTCTGGATGCCGCAGATCTGCTTAAAATCATGCTGGATGTCAATGATAAAGGTTTTTTTGTGCCGGCCCACATCTGGACACCCTGGTTTTCAATGTTTGGATCAAAATCAGGATTTGATTCCATTGAAGAATGTTTTGGCCCATTAAAGTCGCATATTTTTGCAGTTGAGACAGGGTTGTCATCAGACCCCCCAATGAACTGGCGAATTAAAGATCTTGATAATGTTCGATTGATGTCTAATTCCGATGCCCATTCACCCGGGTATCTGGGACGAAATGCCTCTGTCTTTAATACAGATTTAAGTTTTTTTCATATCCGGCAGGCCCTTGAAAAAAATGATCTTGAAAAATTTCAGGGCACACTGGATATGTACCCCCACCAAGGCAAATACCATTATGACGGCCATAGGAAATGTAATATCTGCCTGAACCCTGCCGCCACAGCGCAAATTGACGGTATCTGCCCTGAGTGCGGCAGAAAAGTGACATATGGAGTATTGAACAGAGTCCAGAAACTTGCCACAAGGAAGGAAGGGTATGAGCCTGAAAATCGGCACGGGTTCAAAAGCATTATTCCCCTTGTTGATATCCTTTCGGAAATTTTTGAGGTAGGCCCAAAAACTAAAAAAGTGGCAGCCTACTACACCAAAGCCATTGAAGCCCTGGGGCCTGAGCTTGGGATTCTTGTTGATAAATCTGCTGAACAAATAGATGCGGCCAATGTACCTTTATTGGCTGAAGCCATCATGAAGATGCGGACTGGAGATATCAATATTGATCCTGGATATGATGGTGAATTTGGAAAAGTGAAGCTTTTTTCAGAACAGGAAAAAATTAGATTAAAAGGAGAAAAAAATCTTTTATTTGATCTCCCTGCCAAAAAAGTTAAGCCAAGAGAAAAAAAACGTGTTGTAAAACAGAATTTTAAAATTAAAACCAGTAAAAAAAATCAAAAACTATCTCAGCCTGTCAAACCCAAAGGCCTTTTAGACGGGTTGAATCCTGAGCAGAAAAAAGCAGTTGAATCAAAAGCTAAGGCAATGGTGATCCAGGCCGGTCCGGGTACAGGCAAGACACGAACCTTAACCGCAAGAATTGCATATCTTGTATCAAAGCAAAATATTGAACCGGGCAATATCCTTGCCCTGACGTTTACCAATAAGGCGGCAAGACAGCTGGAACAAAGAATTGACCAATATGTGCCTAAAACAAAATCCCAGGTGCTGGCGGCAACATTTCATTCTTTTTGCCTTAAACTTTTACGAGAATACAAAGATTTAAATGCGGCCATTGCCGATGAGTCGTTGCGGATTGCGCTGATCAAAGAAGCTATTGGCAAAGAAGCTAAAAAGGGAATGACAAATAAAATTGATAAATTAATAAGTCTTTGTAAACAGAATTTATTGGACCCTGATGATGATTTGAGAAACTTTATAACCCATGTTGAGAGTGTTGAGAGTGTTGAGCCAGACTCTTTTAAGAAAATTTATCAAACCTACCAGGCCCTTTGTAAAGAACAGAATGTGGTAGATTTTGAAGACCTGATTTTAATGGCAGTCAAAATGCTGGTTGGCCAAGAAGAGGTGTTGTCAAGTATTAGATATCAATATCAATATATTTTTATCGATGAATACCAGGATTTGAATTTTGGCCAATATGAGCTTGCAAAGATAATTTCACAAGGCAATCATATTGTGGTTATTGGTGATCCAGACCAGTCAATTTACGGGTTCAGGGGATCGGACAATAAATATTTTAACCGGTTTTCAGATGATTTTTTGGGATGTGAAAAGATTATATTGACGAAAAATTACAGATCTACCCAGACCATTCTTGATGCATCATTTCAAATGATCAATAAGTCTTTGGACACATCTGAAAAATTCAAGATTTTTTCAGATGTGGGAAGGTCAAAAAAGCTGATCATAAAAGAGACGGTTAGTGAACAGGCAGAGGCGGTAGCCATTGGTAAGATGATTGAAAAACTTGTGGGTGGGATTTCTTTTTTTTCAATGGATGCAGGCAAGGTGGATCCGGACACCCAAAAAGAATATTCTTTTGCAGATTTTGCAATCCTCTGCCGGACTAAAAAACAATGCACAACATTTGTCAATGTGTTTGAAAAACAGGGTATCCCTTTTCAGGCAGCAGATAAAAAAAGCCTGTTTGAAATGAATGGTATCCGGCAATTGATAAGTTTTTGCAGGATTATGGCTAAAAGTGAAAGTTTTCTTGATATTGAGAATATTTTTCAGTACCTGGGTGCGGGTATGGGTAAAAAACAAACAGCACAATTGTATACGTTTTATAAACAATCTATTGCTATGAACCTGGACATCATGGAAATCTTTGATAGAGCAGATATCAGCGGATTGAACCAGGTGTCAAAAACAAAGATCAGCACCTTAACCGATATTCTTAAGGGCGTTAGGGGGAAAATTAAAAATTGTGATAATAAAATCGGCATAAGATTATTAGTCAGGCAAACAGGTTTGAAGGAAATAATTGAAAATGATGATAAAATAAACCAGGCGTTTGAAGGATTATTATTAAAGGCCGGGCGTTATAATGATTTAAAAAAATTTTTGGATGGGATTGCCTTAAACCGGGATGTGGATGCCATAGGGTTTAATATGGAAAAAGTATCTTTAATGACCATGCATGCGGCCAAAGGGCTGGAGTTTCCTGTTGTTTTTGTTGCAGGTTGTGAACAGGGACTTGTCCCCTTTGCAAAGGATGGAAAACATATCGATGACCTTGAAGAAGAACGCCGCCTGTTCTATGTTGCCATGACAAGGGCCATGGATATTCTTTGTTTGACTTATGCAAAAAAAAGAAGCATATATGGCAAAAGTTTTAAAAGGCAAAGATCTTTTTTTATTGACGATATTGAAAAAAGTCTGACACAACTTGAGAAAAGTCGAGTTTTCTTGCCCGTAAATAAAAAAGAAAAACAATTGGAATTATTTTAAGAATTAATTTTGTTTAAACGATGGTCTTAGATCCAGCACCAAATAAAGGCAAAAAATAATAATGGTAAGCATGGCATATAAAAAAATCGAACTTGAAAATAATCAAACCCTTATCATATCCGATCTGTCACGAGAAATCAGTGCAGATGCATATGTGGTGATTATGAAAGCAAACATTGAAATTAATATTGAAAAAGAGTTGTTTTTTGAGGCTCCCCTGTCTGATTTCAAATTTGAAGATATTTTGGCAACCCTGGGTGACAAAGTGATCTATGAATACAAAATTGAACGAAATTTCATCATGAGTAAAGAAAAGGACAGGGTGTTTGAAACATTGGTTAAAACCTTTCTGGATAACCTGGGACAATATGTTGCAAAACCAAATTTTCCTGGGAAATTTATCCTTAAGGAATATAAAGACAGGATAAAATAGACACAAAAATGTTAAAAAGAGTTGTCATTGTTTTTTCGATAGTTTTGATCACTTTAGGTTTTGACAAGGCCTTTGCCGACATTTATAGATATGTTGACAAGCTTGGGGTAGTCCATTTTACAAATGTGCCAACGTCACCAAATTACAAATTATATATTAAAGAAAAACGAAAAAAACCTTTATCCGGGATCTCCACTAAAAAGTATGATGGTATGATCAGGAAAGCACAAAGAAGATATGGAGTGGAGTTTTTTTTGATTAAAGCCGTGATAAAAGTGGAATCAAATTTTAATCCAGAGGCCGTATCAAAAAAAGGTGCCAAAGGACTAATGCAGATTATGCCGGCCAATTTTAAGACCCTTTCTGTGAAGGATCCATTTAATCCTTCTCAGAATATCATGGGTGGGGCTCTTTATCTTCAGCGTCTTTTAAAGAGGTACAAAAATAAACTGCCCCTTGTCCTTGCAGCTTACAATGCAGGTCCAGAGGCAGTAGATAAGTATAAAAAGATTCCACCTTACAAGGAAACGCAAAATTATGTTAAAAAAGTGATGGAGACATATAGCAAATATAAAAAATCCTAAATATTTCTAAAAGTCTTTTTGTATTTTTTTTATAAATTTTATCAATTTGTCTCTCATATCAGGTCTTTCAAGGGCAAACGCCAGGTTGGCCATCTGAAATCCGGCCTTGTCCCCACAATCAAACCGCTGTCCGCAAAATTTATATCCATAAATCGGTTGTTCCTTGAGCAGCGCTTTCATGGCATCCGTGAGCTGGATCTCTCCACCGGCACCTTTTTCTTTTTTACCTAAATATTCAAAGATTTTAGGGGTTAGTATATAGCGGCCGATGATGGCAAGATTGGAAGGGGCTTCATCAGGATTTGGTTTTTCCACCATATTGTTGATCTTCACAATATTTTTTTCCACGGCTTGTGCATCAAGGATACCATATTTATCTGTCTGGTCTTTTTCTACTTCCATGACTGCAGCTATTGAGGCTCTTAACCGATCGAATTTTTTTACCATCTCAGAAAGAACGGGTTTATCTGTCTGGATAAGGTCATCGGCTAAAAGTACGGCAAAAGGTTCATCACCTATAATATCTCTGGCACACCATATAGCATGACCCAGTCCTAAAGGCTCATGTTGTCGGGTATAAATAATGGTACCGGTTTTTGGAACAAGTTCCCGGATTTGTTTTAAAAGATCTGTTTTCCCTTTGTTTTCAAGGACGTGCTCTATTTCATATGATCTGTCAAAATGATCTTCTAATGCTTTTTTCCCGCGGCCGGTAACAAAAATAATTTGTTCGATACCTGCTGCAAAAGCTTCTTCAACAGCATACTGGATGAGGGGCTTATCAACAACCGGAAGCATCTCTTTGGCCATGGCTTTAGTGGCGGGTATAAATCTTGTTCCAAGTCCTGCTACAGGGAAAACAGCTTTTCTGATTTTCATGAAAACTCCTAAGGATTTCGTTAGTTATATCCAATCTGTAAGGCACTTTAAATGGTAACGCCTTGTTATGTATTTAGAAATAAATCAGATGTCAAATTTATTTTATTTAACCGCTTAAAATAAGTGAAATTAAAAATAAGCCTTGAATCTGTAATCGATTGACATTATTGAACCTTTTTCGTATGCTCCCCCGAGTTTAAGCACCATAATAATTTTAACAAAGGAAGTTTTGATGACTGATATAAACCAAAAAACATCTGAAATACCGCCGGAGCAGCTAAGCCTGAGGAGCAAGTTTAAATTTGACTGCCATAAAGGTGTTAAATGTTTTACAGACTGCTGCCGGGGAATTAATATTATGCTCACCCCATACGATATTTTAACCATGCGCAAAAAACTTGATTTGACTTCCGAAGAATTTCTTGCCGTGTTTACTGATCCGCATATCCTTGAGAAAGGTGACCTTCCCGTGGTTACACTTAAGCTTCTGGATGATGAAAGAAAATCGTGTCCTTTTGTTGAAGACAAGGATGGGTGTGCCATATATGAGGACCGTCCCACAACTTGCAGATACTATCCACTTGGGGTCGGCTCTTTAAGCTATTCCGGAGAGAAAGGTGAAAAGGATGAATTCTTTTTTACGGTGAAAGAAGCCCACTGCATGGGATTTGATGAGGATAAAAAATGGACTGTTGCAGAGTGGAGAGAGGATCAGGGTGTTGACCTTCGTGACCAAGTCAATGATGGCTGGTTTGATTTGATAGTCAGGAAAAAATCCTTGCCTCCTAATATGAAGCTTTCAGAAGAGAGCAAAAAGATGTTTTTTATGGTTTGTTATAATATTGACAAATTCAAAAAATTTGTATTTAAAAGCAGTTTTTTACAAAGATACGATTTTCCAGAAAAAACAATTGAAGAAATAAAAAATGATGATATCAAGCTTCTTCAATTTGGATTTGAATGGCTTAAAGTCAGTTTTTTTCAAACAGGACAAGAGAAATTTAAAATAAAAGAAAAAAAGTAAACCTATTATTTGTATTGATTACAGAGGCCATGCGCTTTGTTGCATGGCCTCTGTAATTATAGTAATTATTTTAGTAATTATACCACAAATCTTCTTGAAATTCTTTATTGTTCAGACGCTCTTCAATATCCACATTGAAAAACAAAGCAATGGGTTCAAAAATTTCAGGATTCTTGGCCTGAACTGTTTTTGCAGTATCCAAAAGAACATGGAATCCTTTTTGCGTCATTTTCCCCAAAGGACTTCGACAGGGTCCTCCAGGCATTCCCAATAATTGCATAAGCGTCTTTAAAGGAAGGGGATTTCTTGCTCTGCAATAGACAGGCCCGAACTCGGATTCCTCCTGGGTGTTAACAACAACAAGGTCAAGCAAGGGTTTTATGGCAGTGTGAATCTTGCCGGCCCCATCAACATCTCCCTGGTTGAGCAATAAGGCCATCTGTGCCATAAATTTTGGTATGATGTTGGACATCACGGAAATGGATCCGCATGCCTTAATTTCAGGATCAGTCATAATATCATAAATCAGAGCATCATCCCCTGAGAATATCTTAAAATTATTTCCACAAAATTTTCGGGTAAGCTTCATATTTTCAAGATTACCAGTGGCTTCTTTTACACAGGATATATTTGAGAAGTTCTTTGCCAGGATGGCCAGGTCCTGGGGCAACATCTGGGAACCGGTTCTGCCTGGAATAATATAGGGTATGATGGCTACATCAGGGTATGCTTTGGCAATGACTTCATAGTATTCCCGCCTGATTTCAAGGGAGCTTGGGCCATTATAATATGGATCCACCATAAGAACGGCATCCACCCCTTCTTTTGCAGCCCGGCCTGCTGCTTCCAGGGCTTCAATGGTATTATTGCTTCCTGTTCCGGCAATTCTAATGCATTTATCTTTTGCCAGTTTCGCAACCTGGGCAATCACATGATCGTGTTCTTTCCATTTGAATGTTGGGCTTTCACCCGTTGTTCCCGTTGCAAGGATTCCTGTGATATCATTTTCAATCTGAAAATCGATAAGCTGTTCAAGGCCTTCTTGATCAAGCTCTCCTGCCGGATTAAAAGGTGTGATTAATGCAGTATAGCATCCTGGTTGCATGTTTTTACTCCTAAAGTGTAAATAAATTATTTTTCCAATGGGTTCTCTTACAACCACTTGCTATCACAAGTTTAAATTTGCTTCAAGACAAAATTAAACTTACTGAATATTTTCAATGGTCTTGACACAATGTTGTGTGGGAAATATTATATAATGTTTTACAGAGAACCAAAACAAATTATAATATAAATTAAGGATATAAATAATGACTGATCAGGGGAAAAACCAGTTAAAAGATATAGATGAACATATTGCCAAGCTTAAAGACCAGCTTACCCGGAATGAAGAATGCGGTACAACCCATTATAATCTTGCTGTGGCCCTTTTGGGAAAGCAGGAATATGTTGAGGCTGAACAGGAACTCCATGAAGCCATAGACTGCAGTCCATCGCTTGCTGAGGCCTATGTCCTTCTGGGTGGGATCTGTCTTCAAAAAAAGGACCTTGAGGGGTGCTACAGATTCAACCAGCGTGCAGTAAAGGCAAGAGCTGGATTTGCAGAAGGTTATGGGAACATGGCATTTGTCCTGCTTCAACTTGTGGACGGTAAAGATCCCAAAGAAGATGAAGAAAAAGTTGATAAAGCCATTAAAAATCTTAAAAAAGCCATTACGCATAATAAAAATTTTGTACAGGCTTATGCCACACTGGGTACTGCATATTTTATGAAAGGACTTGTCCCGGAAGGTATCAAGGCAAATATTGAAGCACTTAAGGTGCAACCTGAATTTCCAATAGCCCATAATAATCTTTCTGTTGCATATCTTGAAACAGGTGAATTTGATAAAGCGCTTTTCCATTGCGATAAAGCGGAAGAACTAGGTTTTGAAGTTGCTCAAGAGTTGAAAGAAGAGCTTGCACCCCATAGAAAGGCATAATGGAAACAAAGCTGTTTGCCTTTTTTGTACCGGGTGAAGAAAATCAAGTTTTCCCTGGTTCTAATTTATGGGAAGTTCCCTTATCAGGAAAAAATAAGGGAGATTTTTGTAACATTTCTTCAAAAAACATAAGCAAAAACCAAGTTATAACGATTGGTGATTATTTTTGTGCTGCCAGACAATTTTTATCAGAAAATGATTTCTTAAAATTAAGATCAGGTCTTGAAATAGTTTTCAAAAGGCCTGTTCTTACCAATCAGGTTGAAAGGATAATCGTATTCCTTGAAAAGCACGGTGCCTTTTATCATCCCCTAAAAATTCAGGTTATGCTCAATAAGAATAAGTCCTGTTCTTTTGTTCTTAATGGAGCGGTGTCAAGGTCAGGCCTGGCTTTGATTGAAAATGAGTTTCAACTGATTTCAGGTTTGAATAAAACCTGCTCAAAACATTATCTTCCAAATGTCTTTGGTATTGATGTCATCAAAACGGATAAAGGCAGGATCGGGTTCTTTTTAGGGGAATGGTTTGAAAACTATAAAGAATTTCATGCAACAGAGGACCGGGGAAAAAGGCAAGTCGTGATATGGGAGTCTAATGGAAGCTGTCACTATATCTCTGAAGTAAATGCTCTCCCGATTTATCATGAGATATCCAGAATTTTGACCTATTACTATGATATTGAAACCTTTGAACAGATTTTCCCCTGGCATCAGGCTGCCGGAGATTTTATAGTCAGGCAGGAAGATGAAAAAGTTCATGTTAAATTGATTACAGTGAGAGGATATTCACCCTTAACTGAATTCAGCGGACAAGGTGAAAATAAAATAGTTCATATTTTACCTGCCTTATTGTTTTTCTTTTTTAACCTGACCATAAGAATTCGTCTTGATCGATTGAACGGTACAGGCCCCTCAGTGATGCTTGGAAAGAAATTTTTAACACCCATAGTTGACGGCTTTTTGCTTGCTTTGGAAGAAAAAACTTTGCTTTATGATTATGGAGACATTAAATTTAGCTTTATAGATTTTTTGCGTCAATTTAATCTGGAACAGATACATGATTTAATGGAAAATGTTTTAGAATCCTGCCATCTTGATGCTTCAGAATTTGCAGTAATAAAAGAAAATCTTGAATCTCATTGCAAGATCCTGCATTCAATTTTCAAAAACGTTTAAAAACAACCTTTTTTATTGACATGGCGATAGTAAAATTTTATATCTGCAATGTTATTTTGATTAGGTTGTTCTATATAAAAAGAGATCGGTTATATAACTGTTTGGAATAACAACAAATTAGACTATTGAATGGAAAGTTTGGAAAGATTTTTCATTATATTGAATGTAAATTAACTATTAACGGAGGTAAGTAAATGGCTAAGCATGAAACTCCTTTACTGGACCAGCTGGAATCTGGCCCATGGCCTAGCTTTGTTTCTGACCTGAAACAACAGGCTGAAGTCAGAGCTAAGAATGAAGAAGGTGTTGAATTCCAGATCCCTACGGATTGTGTAGATGATCTTCTGGGTGTTTTGGAACTGTCTTACAAACATGGTAGAACGCACTGGAAACATGGCGGTATTGTAGGTGTTTTCGGTTATGGCGGTGGTGTTATCGGCAGATACTGTGACCAGCCGGAAATGTTCAAAGGTGTTGAGCATTTTCATACAATGCGTGTCGCTCAACCAGCTGGTAAATACTATACA
>JABIYQ010000040.1 GCA_018702715.1 Desulfobacula sp.
ACAAACAGGCTGCCAAACACAACAAAAATAATAAATAGAAGATGTACTGCCAATATGATGTTTGCCAAAATCAGATAAGTCATATCACCCTTCTTTTATCATATATCTAATGATTCCGGATAAAAGAAGATTTACATACTTTGGACCAGAGAGACAATACAAAATTTGAAATAAATTTGATTTTACAACACCTGTCATCTTTGTGGTGAATTTGGATTCAACCCGGTTTATATCTGAGAACAGTTAACCATTGATTTGATATTTTTGAGAATCCAGGCCATTGAATACTACGTAAAGGGATAATTCGTCATGACTGCTATCGATGGATGAAAATTCTCGCCAACCGCAAAATGTTTTGGCCACAATTTAATAATTCCCGGATTTTTAATAGTCTGGACCTATAAATTAACCGCTAGGGGAGAAAAATCATAGACAAAGTCCGCACCATAAGGGTTTTCTTTTCTTGTCTCCGATAATACTTTTTGTGCATTTGAAAATGGAAAAATAAACATAACTACATTTTGTGGATAGTTCCTTTTGAATGGAAATGAAGACTAAATAGGGATAGTCCACAGGATTTTTTCCCTTGAAAAATAGGTTGAATATCCAGCATTCGAATATAAATTTCCTCAGAAGAAAGAATACTAATGTCTGATATTTTCATTTTTTGCAATTGGGATAGATCATATCCGTAAAAATTGCCAGCAGCTGAATTTGCGTCAACAAGTTCCCCATTTATAGGATCAATAAGCAATTTAATAGCAGTATTATCCTCAAACATCTGTCGATATTTTTTTTCACTTTCTATTAAATTTAAATTTGAAAGGATTTTTCTAATTCTGAGGTCCGAACTTTCACCATTGAATCCAAATTTTGATTCAATTTGTCAAGTGCCTGACGGGAGACAAGCAACTTCTGAATCATTGCGTTAAAAGAATACTCCAACATTTTCAATTCATCATTTCTTTTGCTTTCTAATGATACTTTCATTTGTTCTAAATTATTAAAATCGACTCGTTCGATTTCAGTTTTCAATTTGAGCAATGGAACTCTCAGTAACCGATTGATAATGAATAAGAATATAAACCATAGAGCCAATGTTTTAATAATGGAGTTAATTATGATAAGGAAAAAACCGTACTTGACTCGATCAATAATGATTCGTTGACTCGAATAGACAGTCCAGGCTCCTAAAAAATGGATACGATTGTTTTCATCCTCATAGTTGATAGAAAATGTGTGTTCAAAAAGTTCGTCAAACAGCTTTAGATATCTTTGGACATCCTTTGAGTTCCCCTGGGTGTCTGTATCATAAAAAATTCCATCTGAATCTTTTATGATACCTATTCTGCTGACAACTTGATTTTTTCCATTAACAATTTTCACTCCAGAAACGATTGATAATTCATGCATACCAATAAGGATGGATTGGAGCAGATCTAAATTAAAGGTCCACATGGATTGCGTCACCCCCTTGCCAAAACTGGCCGGAAGCTTTCGAATTTCATCAGTAATACCGTCTTTTGTATGATAATATTCAAAGGTCAATTGAGAAAGGGTGACAATTACTGTAACAATAAAATATAAGCCAAAAATGGTCAGTAAAAGCTTGGTCGCCAGAGAATTGCGAAATTTATCCGATTCAAAAACCATGGTATTATCAAGCCTATTCTGTATTTATGATAATTTTTGTGACCTGTTGCCGAATTTCTTCCAGTTCTTTAGGATCGGTGTGATACATTTGCATAATTTTTAGGAACTCTGGAGTTCGCTTTACCCGTTCAAGCATTTTATCGAAATCTTCTATAACTTTTTTCCCCCAATCATTCTTTGGACAGGCGCATCTGGATTGCCCATATTCCTGAAGCTCTTTAATTGGAATACTTTCAATTTTTGTATCATATTCAGCTTGAAATTTATTCGCCATATAATTTGCAACAAATGGATATTCTATAGTATAATCCGCCCTGTCCGCCAGTAGCATCTGGATAATACTCTCCTCTGGAGTGGCCAGTCTTTTAACTGTGCCCAAGGATGCATAATCCTCTAAAATTGTATCCATTACAGTATAGTAGGATCGTTTATTAACTAAAATACCTCTAAAACGGTTATCTTTCACAAGGGTGACGATGGATATTGGATTGCGGCTTCCCAAGGTTTCAATACTTGACTCTCGCATCATGATCCTAAGGGGCAATCCAATCGATGCAGGTTTCGAGAACCAGGCAAAGGTGTCTCTTTTTTTTGTTCTGATTATAAAGATACTACAAATTTTTTCCCCTTTTTTGATTTCATTAAAAAACCGAGCCCAATTTATTGCTATGGTTTTATGCTCATATTGGGGAAGATTTGTTTTATACAGCTCCAACAGAGCATCAAACCTACCTTGGCCTTTATCAAGTCCTTCAAGCATCTGAAAAGGCGGCCAATGGACAACTTGCCATGTAAGTAAATCTTTAGCTGCCAAATCGGAAAAAAATAGAATTACAATACCCATCGAAATAAGAAAAGATTTTTTCATTCATACTCCTTAAATATCGATCACTTTCTAATTTATGGCTCAAAATTTAGCTTATCTATAAAAACTCAACAAGTTCTGCATGTTTTTTGATTTCTGAATGCTCGTATAAAGATTGATTGCCCAACATTCAACAATCAAATTGTATCTGTAAAAGTTCCTGAAAAGAACGTTACATCAAAAAACCGGATAATGCAAAAATTAAAATCCTTTGATGTTTCTTCCCTGAGCAGTGGTATCATTAGGGACGAGTCAACTCAAATCACTAAACAACCACCGGCTGAAAGCCGGTGGGTTTGAATTCGCGGACTGAAAGTCCAGCAATACCGGCAAAGCCGGTTGGGCCTTTGCCCTTACTCGATATCAAATTTGTCATCTGGATCTTTTTCAAAATGATGCTCAAGATATTCTTGGATCATTTCTTTTGTCAATTCACCGGATGTTACACAAAAATAACCCCGAGCCCAAAAATGTCTCCCCCAATAGCGTTTCTTTATATGGGGGAATTCCTCAAATATTTTGCGTGATACTCTTCCTTTAATCCTTCGCATAATATCCGAAGGTGAAATGTTGGGTGGTGCTGAAACCAAAATATGCACGTGGTCCTTACTGACAACTCCACGCATAATATTTATTTCAAATCGTTCGCACGTTTGTCGAACAAGTTCTCGAACACGGATAGCAAGATCTCCTTGCAGCATATGATATCGATACTTTGTCACCCAAACAAAATGATACTCTATATTAAACCTTGTATGGCTTCCTTGACGGTATTTCATAACAGAGATTATAACCCAACTGCTATCAAAATGCTACCCGCCTTAAAGGCGGGGGTTTAAACCTTTTACAGAAACAATTAATGAGCACTTCATTCACTAGTCCTGGATTTTAGCCCAAGTTCGTCAAAACAAATAGCAGATGCCCGTGGTTCGGCCGTCAGATTTTTTTTATGGTCACTACGCATTTGCAGCATAAAAATTTCTCGGTAGCGGAATTTCTTTGAGCCCCAATAACCTATAAATATTTTTATGATCCGGCTCCGGCTGACTACAGACACGCATGTGTTGGCGAACAATTTTATTATTCTTTTTTAAGTTGTATTCAATAGTAAGCCGCTGGTGAGTCGATAATGACTCCCTTATGGAGGCCCAGCAGCGATTCTCTCCGTGCTGGCGTAATTTATACTCAATCGTATGGAGGATATGATACGCAAACACAGAGATAAAAAGATGTGCATTGGCACTCTTTTCGTTTTGATGAAAAATGGGTCTTAAACCCAGGTGTGACTTCATGGATCGAAAAGCCCCTTCTATTCGGGTCAACATGATATAGGTTTCCCAGATCTCTTTATCAGATAGATCAAGACGGTCTGTCCTCAGGACATAACAACCATCAAATTTATTGATTTCTTTATACTTGTCACGTTTATTCCACAGGATTGCTTTGGCCTTGATACTCTTATGAGTCATGGATTCCGGAACCACCTCAATATCATAAAGTCTTGAGGCTTTCGGGTATTTTTCCCGAAGTCGTCCGATCATTTCAAGAATTTTGGGATAGGATTTGGTTCGATTTTTCTGACTCAATCCATCATGAAAATACTGAAGCCGTTCTAAGAAAATGGTTTCCTGGCGATTCCGGATTCCATAATCCTTTCCGGCACGAGCGGTGCTATGGCATAACAGTAACGCTTCATTGTCCTTTTCAAGACGCTTGACCTCAATCGTATAGTCATCTGTCTTCCGGATAGTTTCCATTTGATCCGTATCATCCGTGGTGAAGTCCTTCTTACCTTTGTTTACAACAATATAATGAAATTTGTTTTCTTTCAGGTATTTGACGTTTTCACTATTGGCAATACCTGCATCCATAACAACCGTTCTGTTTTTTGCTAAAGCCGGGTTTGCTTTAATCAGGGATTCTATGATCTGTTGCAGTGTCTTGGACTCCCCTTGATTGCCTGGGTATAGTTTACTGTATTTAGGGAAGCCATGTTCATCAATAACAAGGGCCAGTGTCAAAAGCTTGCAATCCGTGCGTTTTTCTTTACTTCGTCCCCTTTTGGCTTTGGGATTTTTTGCCATCTGGCCTTCAAAATAGGTATTTGTCAGATCAAAAAAACACATTCGTTCCGGCAGAGAGAAGAGCTCTTTTTCTTGCTTTGAGAGGTGCCTTTCAAGGTTATCTTTACATTCAAACAGGGTGTAACCTGCCCGATACAGTGAACTGAGCGAATATTTAAGTGGCTTACCCGTCAATTCCCAAATCGCTGACAGGTCTTCAACCCACTTATGAGTATGACGTTCACTGCCTGGTGATACCAAACGACCGATGACCTGGGCTTCCAAGAGTGGGAACAAATGCTTTGATACTCCGGACGTAAGCAGTACATCATTGAATTTGAGTTCGTTCCAGATGGAGTGGCAGACATATTCAGGCCCTAAGGATCTAAGCTGGCTTGCCTGTAATGAAAGAACATCAACTTGCTCATATACCGAAGTTTTTTGAGGTTGTTCTGAAGATTCTTCTTTCTCGACCTTGGGGGGGGCTGACCGCCTTGACCGGATTTTATTCGAAGCCTTTGTTGCTATCCTTTCTATCTGAGGATCGGCACTAAATAGCTCCACCTGACCAGTTATCCGACCCTCATAATTTTTATAAGCCTGGGGGATTTCAATCCTTTTCTCTCGAAAGTTAATATCTATAATTTTTGTTCCCAATAATTCTCCTATCCTCATGCCTGTTCTTAAAAGAACCAGGATTAATGCACGTTCCCTGACAGTATTTATAACAGATAGAAAAAGTTTGATATCATCCGGATCAATTGCTTTGAGAAGCAAATCCGGCATTTTTAATCTAAATTTATTTTTCATGATATCTTGGCTGATCACTTCTCTTTCTGCCAGAAATCCAAAAATCGCATATAAACTTCTTAAGTACCCATTAATAGAAGATGACATCAAATTGTCGTCTTGCAAATATTCGATAAATGCACCTAAATGTTCTCTATCAACAAACTCAAGCCTGTTTATACTCAAGGATTTATAAAATAAAAAAAATCTTTTCAGAGCATGAAAATATTGCACCAAAGAGCCCATGCTGAGATTACGTCTAACTAAAGACTGAAAAAACTCTGATATAAGCTCAAGCATCGGTGATGGCATGCCAGAGTCATCAAATACTTTTAGATAATGATCAACTTTAAGTTTTTTAAAAGGTGTCTGATTTTGATAGCGAGTATTTTCCCGAAAAGGAACATATTCATAATTTGCTTGGCGAGACATTAAGTCAGGGTTCATATCGACCTCCATTCCTATTTTTTGTAGAAATATCAAGTAGATAATCGCCTAAGACCATTCAAAGGTCAATTATGATTTTGTTACGTCAAGTTGGAGATTGAGTAGAATGAAAAAACAGGTTTTTATTAAATAAAAAAAAATAAGCAGTTCCATTCTGATGGGGTGTGGACTATTATTAATAATCTTTGGCCTTCTGTATCATAGCCAGATACGATATCTTGTGTCAAAAAAAATCTAATCCACCATTTAGATAATCAACTTTCAATAAAAAAATATTCATTTTTGACCTGATTTTAAAAGAATTTCACGAGCACAATACTGGCTATTGTCAACGCTTTCCAGGGTTTTAAAAAATCCCCAGACTTTCCCTGTTACTCCGGGTCTTTCACAGCACATTCAACACAATATTTTGATTCAAATTGGATATTTTTCCCCATGCTATGGTCTGTCAGTTGAAAAAAATTATCATGCTTTGTAAAATATTTGACGAAGGTCTCTTTCCAGGCGAAACTCAATTTTTTACCAAAGGAGAGCATCATGAAAACATCAAACGCAATCGACACTTTTCTTGATTATCAAAAAGTGAATTCAAAAAAAACACCATTCGAAATTATTTTTATTTCCTGACACGTTTCAAAGAAGACTATGGGAATTTTGAAGTATCAAAAATTAAATCCGAAGATGTTATGATTTTTTTGACCAAGGTTACCGATGGTCAAAAGCAATCAACGAAAAAACTCAAATTTTCTCTGCTCAGGTCATTCTTCAATTTTATCAAAGATTCATTTGATTCATCTTTTGCAAATCCATGTGATACCCCAATTTTGAAGAAAACATTCAAAACGGCAAAGGGAAAGTCATGGACAATTCTTGACAGGGATG
>JABIYQ010000039.1 GCA_018702715.1 Desulfobacula sp.
AAAATCTGAAGCAAAATCTATTCTATTCTTTATTGGACTTTGGGGAGCCAAAAACACATAAAAAAGCCACTTTCCTTATTTTAAACAAATCTGCATTTTGGGTTTACTTTTGACCATTTAAGAGAATGTCGGTTATCAAAATCTGATTATTCATCAAAAAAAACTGCTATTTCAATAGTTTAGACAAAAACCTTAAGATTGTCTCTGCCTGTCCCACAATTTTGTGGGACAGGCCCTGTTCAGGTTCTAAAACAACAGACCCCATTCTTTGCTTCGCCTTATAGGACAATGCTTTGACAGCAATTTATGCAGCCTTTTAAGGGGATTCTACCTACCGTCAAAGGCTCTATGTTTTTGTTAGGGTTAATACTGAATCCCCTTAATAACAAAATAGATGCCCACTCCCATCATGATTATTGAAGCGGCTTTGTATATCATCTGTCTTTGTTTGATTCCGCCCACTCCTGCCAGTCTTCCCACAAGGAAAAGAGCAGGTATGGTACCCATACCAAAGGCAAGCATTAAAACCATGCCGTTTATAAAGCCTGTATGGATATCAGGAGCCTCCATGCCGGCTCTTGCTGATGCAATTAAAACAGTATATACGGGGCCACATGGCAACAAGCCTAAAATCAGCCCTAAAGGAAAGTAAGCCAGGGTTGGTTTTAACCCTAAAAGCGATGCAAAGGCTTTGGAAAAAAATTTCTGCACATCTGTTCCAGTCTTGAAACAGGAAAAACTTGTCAGCCATGGGCTCATCAAGACTCCCATGAAAACAATGAGAACTCCGGCAAAGATAAGAACTATTTTTTGAATCAGTGCGATCTGTGATGTCACCATGGTAAAGGAGCCGGTCACGCCCATGATGCCCCCAAGCAATGAATAGGTGGTTACCCGCCCAGTATGGTACAAAACACTTGGCCAGACTATATTTCCGGTTTTTAAATTCATTGACATGGAAATAACAATTGGGCCGCACATGCCTATGCAATGGCCGAAACCCACAGTAAATCCCGTTGTCAGAAAAACCCAGAAAAGTGTATCACCAAGTATATGCATTAATAGATGACATTAAAAATAAAGTTGGCATTGCCGATTCCGGACAGATGAATGGTCGCCTGCCATATGGTTTTTCCGCTGGGGCAACGAACAATAATTCCGGTTCCCTGATAAACACCTTTGGCGGTCATCTTCATCTTGACCTTGTTCTTCCCCATTTTCATTCCAGGCATACTAAGATCAATAATTGGTGGCCCAGTCAGGTTAATATCTTTAACCGTAACCTCAAATGTAAGATCTTTCATTGCTTTGACAGGTTTTGGTTGAATATCAAAACCAATACTACCGTTTAAAATCGGCTGGACACATTGCTGATTCTGAATATCACAATTGACCAGCTGATCTTTTTTGCTTTCCGAGGCAAAGAAAGCATCAGGCAGACTGACCATAAAAAGCAGTAACAGTATACTTAGGATTGGAATTATTTTTTTAATACGTTTCATTAATTTCCCCTTTATACAAACAAATTCATCAACACCACACATAAAAGAAAAAACGGGTAATAACTGGCTTTATTAAAAACAATCATTGCAGCTTGGTTTGAGCGGATTTTCAAAAGTCTTTGGGCCGGCAGAATCAAAAGGAAAAGAGAGCCTGACCCAAAAAGCAGATATGAAAACCAGCCAAAATCAACGGGTGATATAAAGAACAATAGGGTCATGATTAGAAAAGCGGCCGACAAAAATCCCATGATCAAAAAACAGGTGATGCCACGGCCAAACATTAGCGGAAGTGTTTTTGCATTTACTTTTTGGTCTTCATCCATATCTGTATAATCATTGGGAATATTCTGCCCTCCCGCCTCCCATAGGAAGAAGAAAACAAATAATAAAGACAAAAACAGGGCATCAGGATTCTTGTCCACTGCAAAGATAGCGGCAACAGGGCCTGCCGCTTTTACAAACCCGCTGATGATGACCCTGAGAAAACTGATTTTCAAAAGATAGCAGTAAATTATTTCCAGCAGGGCGCCGCCTATAAAAATCAAGATACAATAAGGATTTAGTAAATATGCTCCCAACACAGCCACAAATGACCAGAAGCATGCCCATAAAGCCGCTGATTTCAAAGTGATCACTCCCTGGGCAAGGGGATGGCGGATAAGAATCGAATCCAGATCAATACCTTTTTTATTTTTATTTATATTTTTATTTATATGGCTTGGCCGAATATTTTTTTTATCATCCCTGTATCCCGCAATATCATTTAAGGCATACACTGCAGTATACCCTGCAAACACGGTAATAACACCCACAATAACAATACCGGGATCAGGAAAATATCCCAGATAAACCAGGGCTGCAAATACAGGCGCCATCATATCCAGTACGCCGTGATGCGTTCGTGAAAGAGCAAAAAAAGATTGGAGTTTCTCCGGAATCACAGTATCATAAATGAACATTACATATTTCAATAGTCAATCTCCCAAAAGAAAAACAAATCATCAATCATAGTTGTAAAGCCAGGCCTTTTTCCTGTCCTGTGGGTGCAGCTTCATGGTTTTAACCCTTAAGATTTTTATTGTAGATAACCCAATCTTTTAGTAAAAAACAAAAGATGTGCTATATATGTATCATGGATAAACCGATCAGGCTAAAACTTCAAGGAATTATTCAATAAAAAGACTGAAATAAACCGATGGACATTTATTAACAATGAGTCAGATTAAACCCAATATCTCTTTAAGTGAAATTGAAAAATTTAACGGGTTTTCCACGGACTGGTGGGATGAAAGCGGCAGGATGAAATCCCTTCATGATATCAATCCCTTGAGACTTGAATACATCATGCTAAAAACACATCTTAAGGGCAAACGAGTGCTTGATGTCGGGTGCGGAGGCGGGATTCTTACAGAACAAATTGCCATGCAGGATGCAGTAACTACTGGTATTGACGCATCAGACCATATGATCACCATTGCCCGGTCACACGCAAAAAAATCAAATCTTGATATTCAATATATAAACACAGACATTGAACATATTACCCGGTTCACAAAAAAAGGTTTTGACGTGATTCTCTGCATGGAGCTGCTTGAACATGTACCAGACTATGAATCCGTAATCCTGGCATGCAAAAATGTCCTGAATCCAGGGGGTATCATCATTTTTGCAACCATTAACCGAAACCTTTTGTCCTTTATGCTGGCCATTGTATGTGCTGAATATGTACTGGGACTTCTGCCAAAAGGTACCCATGACTATTCATCATTGATCAAGCCTGCTGAACTGAACCGGACCTGTTTAGGGACTGGATTAAAAAATTTTGATATCACTGGATTTTCATACAATCCTTTGTCCCAAAAATACTATTTTTGTAAAAATTCCTTGGTCAATTATCTGGCAAGCTTTAAATCTGAACCCTGCATTTAAGAAGTGCAGTAATAATACAAATAAATTTGCTCAAAAAAAATCCAGGAGAGATTTTATGAAACCAAAAACAACGAAAAATATTTTCAATGCATTTATCGGTGAAGCAAAGGCTTATTTCAAACTGCTGGCATACGCTGAAAAAGCAGCGTTGGAAGGTGAAGAACAAATCGCATTATTGTTTAACGCCATTGCTGAAGCAGAACGTGTCCATGCCACCCGACAGCTAAACCTTGTCAAGGAAATCCTTGTGAAGGACACTGCAACCAATCTTGAGAACTCTTTTGAGCAGGAAAAATCAATTAGTGAAAATGCTTATCCTGAGTTTCTAAAGGAAGCAGAGGAAGAAAAAGAGATGGAGGCAGCCAGGATTTTCAGCCAGGCCAGGGATGTAGAGGGCTTTCATGCCAAACTATATGAGCGTGCCATATACAAGATAATCAAGAAAAAGGTGGAAGCCTATTACGTATGCCAGGTCTGTGGATATGTTGCCGATAAAAAAATCCGCAAGGTGTGCCCCGTATGCGGAGCGCAAAAGGAAAAATTCAAAACCATAAATCCCTGAAGGTAAGGACCGCAAATTTAATTGAGATCAAAACTTGCTTTCTTAAGAAAAGAGATCCCTTCCCGTACAATATGAAAGTCCATTTTGTGGAGTTCACAGGATCGCCCTATTCCATGGGGCATGGTAAACGTCAGCCTGCCCCCCAGATGTTGCCGGAATTCTTCAAGCCCGTTTTCTATCTCAAGCAGGCCTTTTGCATCCATGATCTCAAGATAAGGACTCCAGACCGGAAGCCCGCATTTATTAAGTGCTGTTATAATACGATCCAGTTCGGTCCGGCAAATCAAGGAATGTCTCCATGCATAATATGAATCCAGGGCGATTCCAATTGAAACTGCCTGGCCGTGTCCCATGGAAAACTCTGACAACATTTCAATCTTATGGGCAGACCAGTGACCATAATCAAGGGGTCTTGAAGATCCTGTTTCAAATGGGTCGCCGCTGTTGGCAATATGGTCAAGGTGAAGCCGGGCACACCTTTTAATCGTTTCCTGTATTGCCTTTTGATCTCTTTGTTTGAGTAAAGAACAATTTTTTTCAAGAAATAAGAAAAAAGAATCATCTCGTATCAAAGCAATTTTAAAAGCTTCCGCCACCCCCCCGATAAAGTGATCAAAAGTCAGGGTTTTTAAAAAACTTAAGTCATTGATCACTACGTTCGGCGGATAAAATGTTCCGATACTGTTTTTTTTGCCGTATTGGTTTATCCCGTTTTTAACACCAATGCCTGCATCATTCTGAGACAGCGTTGTAGTGGGTATCCGGATCAGCTGAACTCCCCTGTGGAAAATAGCAGCTGCAAACCCGGCCATATCAAGCAAAGCCCCTCCACCCACGGCAACAAGCACCCCATGCCTGTCAAGTGCTGAATCATTCATGATTCTTGTTGCCAGATGCACATGGTCCCATGAATTTTTTACGCATTCACCACCTGGAAACACCACAGGATCTTTCGCCAGATAGAAAAGATTCTTATGGTGTTCAAAATATTTTACAATTTTTTTCAAAAGCCGAGGATTTTGATTGATTAGCCCTTTATCAATAAAAACCAATGTTTTTTTGGCCTGGGCTTGGTTTTTTGCTGCAATGGCTTTTATAAGGGTGTTGTTGCTGATGTTGAACACATCACGGGTAAAACAAACCGGGTAATTATAAATTTGATCAAATTTAAGCTCGAATATATTCTGACTGTTGTTGTCTGATAAATGATTCATTTTATACTTAATTATTATATAGGAAAATTATATTTTTCCATGATAGGTTTTAAGTTTTCAATACTTTCCAGACCTGCTTTACAAGGGCTTTCAGCATAGGTGTAAAGTTCAAGACAGATATCTTTTTTGTATTTAAGTTCATCAAGCCTTTTAAAAAATGCGTCATAGTCTATGGCACCTATTCCCGGGATAAGGTGTTTGTGCTCTCTTGTTGAAGCAATATCTTCAATGTGAATATGACCTATTTTTTCAAACAGATTTTCAAGGGCTTTTTCCGGCGGCTCACCCACACAGAAAAAATGTCCTACATCAAAATTGACCCCTAAATGCCGGGATTCAATTTCCTTGATAAAAGAAACCATCTGTCGGCTGTTTTCTATTAAAAGACCGGGTTCCGGTTCAATCAGAATGGATACATCAAGCGCTTCGGCTTTTGGAAGCACTTTTTCAAGCCCCTGCCGGAAAAGACTTAATGATGACTTGCTGTCCATTTCAACGGGTGGCCCTCCGGGTGGTACGGAAATACAAGGGCTCCCTAAAGAATGCGCCAGATCCAGGCAGTTAAGTGTATGGTCTATTCTTTCCTGCCTTCTTTGAACATCCGGCTCTATCCAGGAAGGAAGCCAGGTATTGCCCACTGCAAAAAGAGTGAAACAATTGAGATTTGTAATAGTCAACTTCAACTTTTCAAGTAATTGTTTGAATTTTTCAAGATCCTGTGGTTCAACATCAGGGGGATACAGATGAGGTCGGTCACACATAATCTCAACCCCCCTAAATCCTGTTTGAGCAATTAACTTGACTGCCTCGGAAAGGGAATATTTAACAAAAGCATTGGTGCTGTATGAAAATACCATTAATTAGACATCCTTTTTTCTAACCTTTAACAAAATTATTATTGCTCAAACCCATCATGGCAATTCTAAATCAGTTCCATACCATTCCAAATCAATTCCAAACTTAACCCAAACGTTGCAACATTAGGGTTAGTTAAGACAACCGATATAAAAAGAAATATGATTAAGATAATTGTGACGGCTATCTTATTTTATTTTTTTATATTCACCGGTTGAATAATTGATTTCATAAATTGTCCGGTATGGATGGCGGGTCTTGAAAGAATCTTTCCCGGCACCATAAGCCAGCATCACAAGGCTTGTCCCTTCAGGGTTGATGGGTTTGTCATATTTATCGTCTGTATTCAATGGAAACGTGAAAGAAATAGTTGTTACACCATTTTCTTCAAAACCGGATGGATTTAAGACATCATTATTCCCATCCAGATCTTTATCACTTTTATGCCCTCTTTTTCGAACACCATAATGGTCTTCAATAGTAAATTTTCCATCCTTAACCATACCAATGATAATATTGGCACCTAACATGGCCTTTTCAGGATCAAAACCGATACTAACCCAGCCGCTTGTCTTTGCTTTCAGCATCACATGAATTTGGTCATTTTCAATGGTCCATGAAAATTCCATATTTTTTACTTCAAGTTTATGTTGATATTCCATTGCATATAAAGACAATGGCAGTGCCAGAAACATTAGCGCCAGTATGGAAATGATAAAATAATTTTTTTTCAAGTTTATAACTCCTTTTTTTTTATTACTTGAATTATACAAATATTATGAAATAATTGTATAAAGGATAAATACATTATAGTTCCTTCAAATTCAATAAACAACCTTTAGCATTTGATTTTATAAAATGAAGACCCAATTAATTGACAAATTACAATTGACCGGCAAAGGGGTTATCAGCATAATTGGTGCAGGCGGAAAAACTAGTCTCATGTTCCAATTAGCAAAACAACTTGCTGATTCCGGCAAAAATGTTTTAACAACAACAACAACCAAAATTTTCATGCCAAAACCTTTGCAATCCCCTTCTACCATCATTAAAAACTCTTTTAGGGAACTTGTAAAAAAATCTAATACCTGTCTTATCGATTACGCTCATTTTTCTGCAGGAAGTCGCCATGATTCAGCATCAGGAAAATTGTGCGGATTTGCTCCGGATGTCATTGATCAATTGTGGCAGGCCGATATTTTTGACTGGATTATTGTAGAGGCCGACGGGGCAAGGCAAAAGCCCCTTAAAGCCACGGCTTCTTATGAACCTGTTGTCCCCGGATCAACCACCCATCTGATTCTTGTTACAGGACTTGACGCAGTTGGGATACCGCTTAATGAGGGCCACGTCCACAGGGCTGAACTTTTTTCAAAAAACACAGGGTTTATCCTTGGAAACACCCTGGATGAAAAGTCTATTGCAACTGGTATTGCAATAGAGATAAAAAAAGCATGGCTTTTGGGCCATACCAGGTCAAATCCTGGGTCAAATTGCGGGTCAAACTCCGGGTCAAAATCAAATTTCGCTTCAAATTCCGTATTTCTAAACAAAGCTGACAATCCCGGCAAAATTAAATCCGGTCAAAAAATTGCCAAACTTTTGCAAACAAACAAAATCATTAACAGGATTATTACTGCATCACTTATTGATGAATTTCCCATTAAAAGCTGTTTAATACTTAAATAATACTTCAAAAGGTGAAAAAGTTATATATTATGAATTTTTCCAAAAAAAAAATCAGCGGTGTCATACTTGCTGCAGGATCAGCATCCCGCATGGGGAAAACAAAACAACTGCTGCCCTTTGAAGGCACCACACTTTTGGGTCAGGTAGTCAAAAATGCAAAAGAATCGGCATTGCATGAAATCATAATTGTCCTGGGACATAACGCAGATAAAATAAGTCAAACACTGGAACATTCCAAAATAAAAATCGTTAGAAACAAAGACTTTTTAAAGGGACAAAGTACATCCCTTATCAAAGGTCTTGAAAATGTCTCGCCTGATTGTGATGCAGCAATGTTTATTTTAGGCGATCAGCCCCTTGTTAAGGCCTCTATTATCAACACCTTGATTGCTGCCTTTGAAAACTCCAACGCAGGGATTATCATTCCGTATTACAAAGATAGACGGGGTAACCCGGTTACCCTTGCCAGACATATGTTTCACAGCTTAAAATCTCTATCAGATGATAGGGGAGCAAGGGCACTTTTTGATAAATTTAAAGAATCCATATTAAAAGTGCCGATCCCGGACAACGGCATCCTGATTGATGTGGACACAATGGATGATTACAAAAGGTTAATTTATCCAGGGGAAATATGACTTTCCCAGTTACAATTTCTTTTGAAAATTCGTCTGCAAAATAGTCTGAAACATTCTATAATCTTTTATAATCAGGCAATTGGAAATAACAGATAATAAAAGACATAAAATATTTTTTATGATCTATTCACTGGACCCAAATCCACCATCAAATTTTCATTTGCCGGCTGGGCCACGGGGTTGTGCACTATCCCTGGCCATCAGCAAGGTGCTATATGCAAGGCGACAAGGAGTGACGAGTGAGGCGTATAAGTCATACTCCGCAGGGAGGAACGACCGCAGTCAACGCAGCAGATGGTACCTTGATGGTGGATCAGGGTGGAATATAATGCTTGACTTGACCGGCTTATTCTTTTAAAAAAATTAAGGTAGAGTCAGACCTGTTCAATTTGTCGGCATGGTGTATTCAATGAATATACTTTTATATATTCAACGAGTTTTAACCCCATAATTCTAACCGCGAACCAGGAGGGCCTATGAGAACAAAAAAGTATGTGTTAACCGAACAAGAAATGCCGCGACAATGGTATAACATCATGGCAGACCTGCCCAATGGTATGGAACCCCCTCTTCACCCAGGAACGGGACAACCCTGCGGACCTGAAGATCTTGCCCCGATTTTCCCCATGAACCTGATTGAACAGGAAGTGAGCACCCAAAGATGGATTGATATCCCTGAAGAAATTCTTGACAAATATGCCATATGGAGACCATCCCCTCTTTACCGGGCTTACAATCTTGAAAAAGCCCTTGATACCCCTGCAAAAATCTATTTTAAAAACGAGGGTGTCAGCCCGGCCGGCAGTCACAAACCAAACACTGCCATTGCCCAGGCCTATTATAACAAGATGGCCGGGACAAAAAAGATCACCACTGAAACAGGTGCAGGCCAGTGGGGCAGCGCCCTTTCCATGTGCTGTTCTTTTTTCGGAATTGAGTGCAAAGTGTTCATGGTTAAAATTTCTTACAATCAAAAACCCTATCGCCGCCTGATGATGGAAACCTGGGGTGCCAATTGTACAGCAAGCCCCAGTAATGAAACAAATGCCGGCCGCAGCATTCTTGAAAAAGATCCTGATTGTCCGGGAAGCCTTGGCATGGCTATCAGCGAGGCTGTTGAAGAAGCGGTCTCCAGTGATGACACCAAATATGCCCTGGGCAGTGTGCTCAATCATGTCATGATCCATCAAAGCATTATCGGCCTTGAAGCCAAAAAGCAAATGGAAATGACTGGAGACTATCCAGATGTAATTATCGGCAGTGCCGGCGGGGGAAGTAATTTTGCTGGACTTTCCTTTCCTTTTGCACAGGATAAAATAAACGGAAAAGATATTGACATAATTGCAGTGGAACCCAGTTCCTGCCCCACCCTGACAAGAGGTCCCTTTGCCTATGACTTCAGAGACACTGTGCAGATGACGCCATTGCTGCCAATGCACACACTGGGTCATAATTTTGTGCCGGCTCCGATACATGCAGGAGGTTTGCGATACCACGGCATGGCACCTATTGTCAGCCAGCTTGTGCTGGACGGCATTATCAGGGCCGAATCCGTCCAACAGATGGAAACTTTTAAAGCAGGTTTCACCTTTGCCAGATCCGAAGGGTTTATCAGTGCACCTGAATGCAACCATGCAGTTGCAATAACTATCAGGGAAGCACTTAAAGCCAAAGAAGAAGGCAAGGAAAAAACCATTTTGTTTAACTGGAGCGGTCACGGTCTTGTGGATCTTGCTGCATATGAATCTTATCTTAGGGGGAATCTATCTGATCATGAACTTCCCCAGGAACAGATTGACAATGCACTCAAAGATATTGAACCCTTACCCAAACCAAACCAAGCAACATAAACAGATTATTTAAGGCCTGCAACAATTTTTTACATATTGACAAATTGTTGCAGGCCAATTTAAAACCCAGGAATAAAATGACAACACTCAAGAATCAAAATACTGCGGCACTTGCTGCAGACCCCCCAAAAGATGATGTTTGTATCAGGTGCCCAAGACTTGGACATCAGATTAATTTTTCCTATTGCCGGCATGAAAACAACGGGGCGCCATGTTTTAAAACCCTTGACTGCTGGTACACCACCTTTGAGGTACATGCTTATCTTAAGGACAAATTAACTCAAGAAGACTTTCAAAAAACCTTTTTAGAAAAGGGAAAACCAAAAATGTCTTCTTTATTTGATTTGATTGAAGAGGCCAAAAAAAGAAAAGGCAAACAGAATTGATCTATTTAAAGCAGGTAAACATCCATTCGGAAAAGTTTCCTGTTTTAAATTTTTATCCCTTTAATCTGAAAATTTTCCAAAACACGGAAAAGATCGGATTTAACAATCCAATCACGCTTTTTATTGGTGAAAACGGTACTGGCAAATCAACTTTGCTCAAAGCCATAGCAAATAGATGCGGGATTCACATCTGGCAGAGTGAATTCAATTTAAGATGTGAAAAAAATCCCTATGAAGAAGATATGTACAAAACCATTTCCACCCAATGGGAAAATGGTCCTGTACCCGGTTCATTTTTCGGCTCCCAGATCTTTTCCCATTTTGCAAAAAACCTTGAGGAATGGGCTGTTAATGATGCCCAAATGCTTAAATATTTTGGAGGAAAATCGCTCATCACCCAATCCCACGGCCAGTCGCTCATGTCATATTTTAAATCAAGATATAATATCAAAGGTCTGTACTTTCTGGATGAACCCGAGACAGCATTATCCCCTGCATCATTAATTGAACTTTTAAATCTTTTGATCAAAATCAGCAAACAGGGCCATGCCCAGTTTATTATTGCCACCCATTCTCCCTTTTTGATGGCATGCCCGGACGCCCTGATTTACAGTTTTGACGCATCTATTATCCAACCTATTCAGTATGAGGACACACAATATTATAAAATCTATAAAAATTTTATGACCCATCCTGAAAAATTCATGAAAACCAATCCGGTTTGACACGATTAAGATGACCCGTCCTTTAGATCCCCTCTTGAATACGGTAAGTGTGCCTGATAATTTTTATCAGGTTTTTCTAACCGCTCAAAATTATGTAAAAAACTATTTTTCCAGTAGTCAGCATGATCCGCAAAAAGGGTCCATTAAATTTTCCGGAGAGAGGTACATCCTTGTCAGAGCAGCCTCCATGTCAATAGAATTTTTTGACATGATGGCACTTCTTTACAAAGACCGGGGTGAAAAAGAGGCAAGAACACTTTCATTTAATTTTCTTTTTGATATTGCCCATTCAATAGGGAAAGCAGATGCAAAAAGTTTTTTTGAAAAAATGAAAGTCACAGATCCCATTGAAAAACTTTCAGCAGGACCCATCCATTTTGCTTATGCTGGATGGGCATCGGTAAAAATACACCCCATGTCCAAACCAACGCCGGATGAGAATTATTATTTAATTTATGATCACCCGTATTCATTTGAAGCCCAGGCCTGGATGGAAAAAGGGGAAAAAGCACAATTTCCTGTATGCGTTATGAATGCAGGATATTCATCGGGCTGGTGTGAGGAAAGTTTTGGAATTTCCCTTGTAACTGCTGAAGTTGAATGCCAGGCAAAAGGGGACCGACACTGCCGGTTTATAATGGCTCATCCTTCCAAAATCAAGAATTTTATCAGTGAGTATAGCAAAAAAGCATATATTAAACATGAACATTATAATAAAATCGATATCCCGGAATTTTTCAAGCGTAAACGTCTTCAGGATGAACTTCAAAGCCATAAGATCCACCTTGAACAGCTTGTCCGGGAACGCACGGACAACTTAAAAAAAACCAATCAAAGACTTGAGGAAGCAAATATCGCTTTAAGGGTTGTTTTAAAACAGATGGAACAAAAAGAAACCATTAATAAAGAAAATTTTCTAACCAATATCAAACAATCCATACTGCCATTTCTTAAACAGCTTGAAGAGTCAGGTTTAAACAATGACCAGCAGATACTATTAGACCGGCTCCAAATAAATCTCAACCAGGTCACATCGCCTTTGATTGGAAAACTGTCCTCCAAATACTTGAATCTTACGCCAATGGAGATCAAAGTGGCCGGCCTTGTTAAGGATGGTGCAGTGAACAAGGAAATCGCGCAGATCCTTAATGTCTCCTTAAATACGATCACCTCTCACCGATATAAGATAAGGACAAAACTGGGTCTGAAAAACAAAAATATAAACCTGCATACCTATCTGCTCTCCTTATCAGGCTAATAATTTGATGACTAATAATTTAGCGATAAATGATTTAGTGAATACTAATTAAATAACTGGTGGTTTTTAGCCACCATTATATCCCTATTTTTACAGTATTGACCCACAGTTTTTAATATCTCTATACTTTCGGCTCAGCATTTTTTTATTAATTTTTCATTAATAAAGGAGAACTTTCATGAAAATACTCGTCAGTGATCCCCTTTCCGGTGTTGGAATTGAAATCTTTAAGAACGCGCCTGGTATCGAAGTGGATGTAAAAACCGATTTAAGCCCGTCTGAGCTGGAAGATATCATCGGTGTTTACCACGGGTTATCAATTCGAAGTAAAACAAAAGTGACCGAGAATATGCTGGCCAAAGCAAAAAATCTCAAGGTCATCGGCCGTGCCGGCATAGGACTGGATAATGTAGACATTCCCGCTGCAACCCGGGCTGAGGTTGCTGTTATGAACACCCCATTCGGCAACACGATTACAACAGCAGAACACGCAATTGCTATGATTATGGCCCTTTCCCGCAATATACCAAGGGCAACTGCAACACTTAAAGACGGCAAATGGGAGAAAAAAAATCTTAAGGGTCGTGAAATATACAACAAAACCCTTGGGCTTGTGGGTATTGGTAACATAGGAAGTATCGTTGCCGACAGGGCCATGGGCCTTAAAATGAAAGTCATTGGATACGATCCATACCAGGATAATGAAACCATTGAAAAAATGGGTATCCAACCCGTCAGTTTTGATGAAATTTTAGCCCAATCAGATTATATTTCCATTCATACACCTAAAACAAATGAAACCAGCAATCTTTTTAATACAGACACCCTTTTAAAAATGAAACAGGGTGCCATGCTCATCAATTGCGCCAGGGGCGGTATTGTCAATGAAGACGACTTGTACGATGCGCTGCAATCCAACCACCTTGGCGGGGCTGCCCTTGATGTATTTGCAACAGAACCTCCCGGAAAAATTAAACTTATGGATCTGGATAATTTTATCTGCTCTTCCCATTTGGGTGCTTCCACCCATGAGGCCCAGGATAATGTGGCCAGGGACGTTGCAAACCAGATTACAGAATACCTTTTAACCGGCAAGGCCCCCAATATTGTCAACCAGAAAAAATGATTTTTCCTAAAGGCATTATAGGATTAAGCATTTTTTTTTAAACCCCAATAATAGGAGGAGTTATGAGGACCAAAAAGTTTGTTTTATCTGATCAGGACATGCCCAGAAAATGGTACAACATCATGGCAGACCTGCCCAATGGAATGGAACCACCTCTTCATCCCGGAACCGGACAGCCCTGTGGACCTGAGGATCTTGCGCCGATTTTCCCCATGAATCTGATTGAACAGGAAGTGAGTACTGAAAGATGGATTGACATCCCTGAAGAAGTCCTGGACAAATATGCAATCTGGCGCCCTTCTCCTCTTTACCGGGCTCACAATCTTGAAAAAGCACTTGATACCCCTGCAAAAATCTATTTTAAAAATGAAGGCGTCAGCCCTGCAGGAAGCCACAAACCTAACACTGCCATTGCCCAGGCCTATTATAACAAGCTGGCTGGTACTAAAAAAATTACCACGGAAACAGGCGCAGGACAATGGGGCAGTGCCTTGTCAATGTGCTGCTCATTTTTTGGCATTGAGTGCAAGGTGTTCATGGTAAAGATTTCCTATAATCAAAAACCCTATCGCCGCTTGATGATGGAAACATGGGGAGCCAATTGTACAGCAAGCCCCAGCAGTGAAACTGTAGCAGGGCGCTCTATCCTGGAAAAAACTCCGGATTCTCCGGGCAGTCTTGGCATGGCTATCAGTGAAGCAGTTGAAGCAGCTGTTGGTGATGAAACAACCAAATATGCTCTGGGCAGTGTGCTCAATCATGTAATGATCCATCAAAGCATCATCGGTCTTGAAGCCCAAAAGCAAATGGAAATGGCAGGAGACTATCCCGATATCGTAATCGGCAGTGCCGGCGGTGGAAGTAATTTTGCAGGTCTTGCCGCCACCTTTGCCCGGGATAAAATAAACGGCAAGGATATTGACATTATTGCTGTGGAGCCCAGTTCCTGTCCCACCCTGACAAGGGGTCCCTTTGCCTATGATTTCGGTGATACTGTCCAGATGACACCATTGCTGCCCATGCATACCCTAGGTCATAATTTTGTTCCAGCACCCATACATGCAGGGGGTCTGCGATACCATGGCATGGCGCCTATTGTAAGCCAGCTTGTTCTGGACGGAATCGTTAGACCGGAATCCATCCAGCAAATGGAAACATTTAAGGCAGGCATGGCCTTTGCCAGGTCTGAAGGTTATATCTCAGCTCCTGAATGCAACCATGCCGTTGCCATGACCATTCGAGAAGCCCTTAAAGCCAAGGAAGAGGGCAAGGAAAAAACCATCCTCTTTAACTGGAGCGGCCACGGTCTTGTTGATCTTGGTGCCTATGAAGGTTATTTCAGAGGTCAGCTTTCCGACCATGACCTGCCTCAGGAAGAAATTGATGCAGCATTAAAAGATATTGAACCCTTACCCAAGCCCAAACAGGCAACCTGATTAAATCTTTAACTGCAACCCCGGGGTAAACTGCCATAGCATTGGTCATAACCCGGGGTTGTCTTTCAGTCGGTTTCAGTCGGGGTCAGGCCTGCATAGTTGGCTTTATTGAAGAATAAAGC
>JABIYQ010000577.1 GCA_018702715.1 Desulfobacula sp.
TTTCGTAACTATCAGTGGGGCGCTGAAAAACGAAACACAACTCTTTGGTACAATGATAATTTTGTCGGAACCGAGCTGAGCAAGGATGTTTCCTATGCTGCAATAGCAAAGGCCTGCGGCGTGGAAGGTGTTCAGACATTTACCATGGATGATTTGACCGAGAAACTGAATACTGCCATTAAGGCACAGATGGAAGAAGGCAAAACCACCTTCATAGAGGTTATGACCAACCAGGAACTGGGGGAACCATTCCGCCGTGATGCCATGACAACACCCGTTGTAGTGGCTGGAATCGACAAAGCTGACATGAATCCCCAAAAAGGTGCATAAAAAAATAAAAGGAAAACCAATGGAAACAAAAGAAAAATGGCTGGACTATGATGTTGAGGAAATGGTTGATGGTGATAAGAATTGTTTATGGCATCATTTAAAACCCCATAAGTGTTTTGAAACCCAGGAGCAGATGATAATTGTTAAAGGCCAGGGACTGGTTGTAACTGATATCCGGGGCAGAGAATTCCTTGATGCAACATCAGGCGGTGTCTGGAGCGTCATGGTCGGATATGGTCGTGATTCCATTGCCGAGGCCGTTTGTGAACAGATGAAAAAAATGAATTATTTTGCAGGGGCCTATGGTAATATACCTGCCATTAAATTTGCTAAAAAACTGTTGGAAAAACTGCCAAGATTAGACAAAGTATATTTCTCCAACTCAGGTTCTGAAGCCAATGAAAAAGCCTATAAGATTGTTCGACAGGCCTCCAGAATCAATCCTGATCGAAAAGGCAAATATAAAATAATGTATCGGGACCGTGATTACCATGGGACCACCATCGGTGCCATGAGTTCAAGTGGACATGCCCAGAGAAAACAGGATTTCGGACCCTTTGTAGAAGGATTTGTTGAATTCCCCCATTGTTCCTGTTACAGATGTCCCTATGATAAAACCTATGGAGAATGTAACATTGAGTGTGCCCGCAAGGTTGAGGATATAATTATTAAAGAAGGTGCTGATACAATCGGTGGTCTGATTGTAGAGCCCATAACTGCAGGTGGTGGAATCCTGAGACCCGTGGAAGAATATTATCCTATTTTGCAGGAAATCTGTAAAAAATATGATATCTGGCTTATCGCCGATGAAGTGGTCTGCGGATTTGGAAGGACAGGCAAATTCTGGGGACATGAGCATTATGACTTTGATCCGGATATAATTACCATGGCCAAAGGCCTTGCCAGTTCTTATGAAGCATTGTCTGCAACCGTTGTTAAGCAGAAAGTCTATGATATGTTTTTAAATGATCCAACAGACCCTGCCACCCGTCTTGATTATTTCAGGGACATCAGTACCTATGGCGGATGTACTGCACCAATGACTGCAGCACTTGAAAGCACCCGGATCATAGATGATGAAAACCTCGTTGAAAACAGTAGAATTATGGGCAAGTATCTGCTTGAAAAACTAAGTGAACTGAAAAAATATGATTGTGTTGGTGAAGTCAGGGGTCAGGGACTTTTCTGCGGTATTGAGTATGTTAATAACAAGGAAACCAAAGAACCTGTCACAGAAGAACAAATGGCACAGCTCATGGGTAATGTTCTGGCAGAAAATGTAATTACGGGACGAACCAACTCAAGTTTTCATGGACTGAACAATGTCATGAATTTTGCCCCCTGCCTGATTATCACCAAAGAACAAGTCGATACAATTGTTGCGGCTGTGGCAACTGCCACAGAAAAAACATTTTAAGGATAAGGATCAAAAACATAATAAATTGAACAAAAATTGCAAAGGATTTTGGTTCAAGTAATTTGCTTTTTGATCCTAAGTTTAAACCCTACATTTTTAAAGGAGAATTATAATGCTTGTTGGAATCTTAAAAGAAATCAAAGTTGCGGAAAAACGTGTTTGCATGACACCTGCCGGTGTTGTTGCCATGAAAAAAAACGGTCACGATGTTCTGGTTGAAACAACCGCTGGTATGGGTGCAGGTTTTTCTGATGCAGATTATATTGCAGCCGGTGCCACGATTGCTGACACTCCAGCCCAGGTTTATGAAAAATGCGACATGGTCATGCATGTAAAAGAACCCCAGCCTTCAGAATATGACATGATCCGTGAAGATCAGATTGTTTTCACCTATCTTCACCTGGCAGCGGATGAACAGCAGACCCGTGCATTGATCAAAAGCAAATCTATTGACATTGCATATGAAACCATTGAAAAAGAAAATGGTTCTCTTCCATTACTTCTTCCCATGAGTGAAGTGGCCGGTCGTATGGCAACCCAGGAAGCAGCAAAATATCTTGAAATGCCCATGGGTGGAATGGGTATCCTGCTGGGTGGCGTGACAGGTGTTGAGCCTGGAACAGTGGTCGTGATCGGTGGCGGAGTAGTCGGTGTCAATGCAGCTAAAATGGCCTGCGGTCTGGGTGCAAAAGTATATATCCTGGATACCAATCTGGAAAGACTCAGGTACCTGGATGATGTCATGCCTGCCAATTGTTTTCCCATCATGTCCAACGCAGCCATTCTTGAAGAGATGGTTCTCAAAGCTGATGTTGTGATCGGTGCTGTTCTTGTTGCCGGTGCAAAAGCACCCAAACTGCTCACAAGAGAAATGATTAAAAAAATGAAAGACGGCTCTGTTGTTGTGGATGTTGCCATTGACCAGGGCGGATGTTTTGAAACCTCCAAAGCCACTACCCATACCGAACCTACATATGTAGTGGACGGTGTTATTCACTATTGCGTTGCCAATATGCCGGGTGCAGTTGCCAGAACCTCCACCAGAGCCCTGACAAATGCCACCCTTCCCTATGCAGTTGAAATTGCAAACAAAGGATGGAAAAAAGCAATGCAGGAAAACAAGGAAATCAAACTGGGCGCCAATGTTATTAAGGGCCATGTGACATTTGAAGCAGTTTCCGAGGCTTTTGGCCTTGATTATACCCCTGTTGAAAAATTCCTCTAAATTATGAGAAAAAAACTTTATACTTTCCTGTTTGGTTCCAGACTTGCGCTGTGATTTGAAAACTTTGCCCTGTAAACAAGAAAGTATAAAGTTCTGACTGTTTATGTCGAGGACTGCAACAATGAAAGATCAATTAAATGTTTTATCCCTCAGAGAACAGGTTTATACTTATTTACGAAGACAAATGAACCTTGGGGCTCTGGTTCCAGGTACCACCATAAACATAGGGAAGATTGCAAAACAGCTGGGAATCAGCAAGACTCCCTTAAGAGATGCACTGATTCACCTCGAAGTTGAAGGGTTTGTAACTATTTTACCCCGGCGGGGAGTTTGTGTGAACGTACTGGAACTTTGTGATGTTAAAAATGCCTACAATGCCATTGGAATGGTTGAAGCTTCCATTGTTATTGAGTGTTTTGAAAAAATTGAACCATCCCATATTTTAATACTTGAAGAACTGAATGAGATACAGATTCAGGATGTTGAAAAAAATGATTATTCACGGCTTTTTAAAACCAATATTCAATTCCACAATGTATACCTTGATATCTCAGGCAACGAACTTATAAAAAAATTCATACTTCCCACAAAACAGCGTCTTTACGATTTTCCCAGGCAAAATTACATCAAGGAGTGGGAAACACGAAACTGCAAAGAGCATGCCCTTTTTATAAGCTGGTTAAAAAAGGGGAATCCTGAAAAAGCAGCAAAAGTATTAAAAGATATCCACTGGTCTTTTGAATATCAGAAAAATTTTATAAAAAAATTTTATAATATTTCCGAATAATTAAAGACCTGAAAAGGGTTAATGGTTGGCCTATGAAAATTTTGGTTATTAATGCAGGCAGTTCTTCATTAAAGTATCAACTTTTTAATATGGAAAATACCAGTGTAATGGCCCGGGGCAGTATTGAGCGGATTGGTGAGCCCCAGGGTATTTTAACCCATCATAACTGCATACCGGGCCAGGAAAAAAAAATTATCCAAGAACAGGAGATTAAAAGCCATAAACTTGGCATGCATCTGGCCGCAGACCTTATAATTGATCAAAACACCGGTGTTATTGATAATATAAAGCACATTGATGCCATAGGTCATCGTGTGGTTCAGGGCGGCGAAACCTTTGAATCCGCAGTTCTTATTGATACAAAAGTCAAACAGGCCATAAAAGATAACAGCCCGCTTGCGCCATTACACAATCCTATGAATCTTGTGGGTATAATAGAAGCTGAAGAACTTTTTCCCGGCATTCCCAATATTGCGGTTTTTGATACTGAATTTCACAGGACCCTTCCTCCTAAAGCATTTCTTTATGCCCTGCCCTATGAATTCTATACAAAATTTAAAGTTCGCAAATATGGTTTTCACGGGACTTCACACAAATATGTTTCAGAAAAAACTGCAAAACTTATGGGAAAGGATATAGATAAAATAAATCTGATTACCATACACCTTGGAAACGGATGTTCAATCTGTGCGGTTGAAAAAGGGGAATGCAGGGATACGTCCATGGGCATGACTCCCCTTGCCGGGATAATGATGGGAACAAGGTCGGGAGATATTGATCCCGCCATCATTGGATATCTTCTGGAACAAACGGGGATGACCATAAAAGAACTGGATATTGTATTAAATAAAAAAAGCGGGCTTAAAGGGATATGCGGTATGAATGACATGCGCGATATCCATGAAGCATCAGCAAAAGGCAATACAAAAGCCTTTTTGGCCATTGAAATGTTTTGCTACCAGGTCAAAAAATATATCGGGGCATATACAGCTGTTCTTGGCCATGTTGATGCAATCGTGTTTACAGCTGGCGTGGGAGAAAATGACCAGATTATAAGGGCAAAAGTCTGCGAGAACCTTTCATTTTCAGGTATTCATTTAGACCTTAAAAAAAATAAACAAAAACCATCCAAACCATTTTATCTTCATTCACAGGACAGCCGGGTTCAGGTATGGGTAATCCCCACCAATGAGGAACTGCAAATAGCAAAAGAGGTTGTACAGGTGCTCAAATGAAAAAAGAAAAAATAGTTGGCATTTTAGGAGGCATGGGGCCTGAAGCCACTGTTGATCTTATGCAGCGCATTATCCACCTGACACCGGCTCAAGATGATATGGACCATATAAGATGTATAGTGGATAATAATCCCAAGGTTCCATCCAGAATAAAAGCCATTATTGAGGGAAATGGGGATGATCCCGGACCCTGCATGGCAGATATGGGCAAAAGGCTCGAATCCTGGGGGGCTCACTTTCTTGTAATTGCCTGCAACACTGCCCATTATTATTATGATGCTGTCCAAAATGCCGTAAACATACCTGTGATTAATTTGATCGATCTTGTGTCCAGTCATGTGAAAAATAATTTTCCGGAACATGATAAAGTCGGAATACTTGCTTCCCCTGCTGTTGCCATGACCGGTCTTTATTCAAAAAGGCTTAAAAAATTAGGGATTGAAGATATCTGGCCTGACCCTGATTATCAGGAAAGCCTTTTAAATATTATCAAAGAGGTCAAAAAAGGGAATACGGATTCCAACATTCAGGATTCCAATATTCAGGATGCCTATATAAAAGTATGTGAGAACCTGAAAAAAAAAGAGGCTCAAATAGCCATTATTGCCTGCACCGAACTCAGCGCCATAGGTTGTGATCTGCCCATAAATACAATTGATGCGGCACAGGTTCTGGCAAATAAGATTGTTCAGATAGCAAAAAACCGGGAAGAACCTATATCCTTTATCTGATCTGAATCGTAAAGGGTTGATCTTCCCGGCTTTTAATACCTATATTTTCATTCTCAGATTTTCAGGATCATAAGGTGAACCTGAAATAACAGTTGCCGGAACGGGATTCCCCTCAACCATGATTTGGTATTTCCCTTGTTTGATCCATTCATCCGTGATGCCCTCTCGATTTTTCAGATAGCCCATGGCAACGGCTGTTCCAACTTCAAAACCATAGGCTCCCGAGGTTGTTGTGCTGATATATTCCCCATTTCTATAGATGGGTTCACTTCCGTAGAGCATTATCTTTGGATCATCCAAAGTGAACATGACAAGTTTACGAATAAGCCTGCTTTCTTTTTGTTTGACCAGGGCTTTTTTACCTATAAAATCCGGCTTGCCAAGTTTAACACCAAAACCAAGGCCTGCTTCATAGGGGTTGTCATCAGGAGTTATATCAGATTCCCAGTGACGAAGACCTGTTTCCAGACGAAGCGAGTTTACAGCCTGCATTCCAACAAGTTTTAAATCATGTTTTTTGCCTTCTTCCATAATGGCATCAAAAACAGGAACAGTAAAAAATGAGGGAATATACAATTCCCATCCAAGTTCTCCAACATAGGACATCCTTACTGCCAGAACCTTTGCATAGGCAAGATCTATATATTGTGCCGTGCTGAAGGGAAAACCCGGGTTGGAAAGATCGGCATCTGTAAGGGCACAAAGTAGATCCCTGGATTTTGGACCCATAACGGCAAGCATGGCATAACCATGGGTTACATCTGTTATGGTACATACAGCATCTTTTGGAATCCTGCGTTTAATATAATCCAGGTCCCGAATGGTTGTACCGGCTGCGGTAACGATAAAAAATGTTTCATCATCAAGCCTTGTCACTGTGACATCTGTTTCAAAGCCACCTCTTTGGTTTGTTATCGGGGTATAAACAACTTTCCCATTTTCAACGGCCACATCATTGGCACAAATATATTGCAGAACGGATTGGGCATCACGACCCTGAACCAGTAAATTGCCCATGGAGCTTAAGTCATACATACCCACACCATGTCTGACTGCCAGATGTTCCTGCTTCTGGTAAGGCAGCCAGTTGGGAGATCTCCAGTCATATTTATGGACCGGTTCCACACCTTCTGGTGCAAACCAGTCTGCTCTTTCCCATCCTGCAATCATGGAGAAACAAGCGCCATTTTCTTTAAGCCTGTCATGGACGGGAGAACAGATAACAGGTCTGGCAGTAGTTCTCTGACGATTTGGATAATGATGTTCATAAAGAATCCCAACAGATTCAATAACCCTGTCATGGAGGTATCTGCTATTATTCTGCCAGGGGAAATACCGTCGCACATCAACGGGCCAGAGCTGTTCCTCGGGATACCCCTGCAAAATCCACTGGGCAATGGCGCGTCCCGTTCCTGCAGAACCTGCAATACCAACAGAATTCATACCGCATCCCACAAAAAAGTTTTTAACGCCCGGGACTTCGCCCACCATAAAGGCATTATCCGGGGTAAAACTTTCCGCACAGACTTCTAAATGCCTTATCTGTGCATCTTCCAGAGCAGGAAACCGTTCCAAACCACAGTTCATAAACACTTCAAACTGATCCCAGTCTTCAGAAAGTTCAGTAAATTTCCAGTCCTCGGGAATTCCCTTCATCCCCCAGGGCTTGGCAATTGTCTCAAAGCCACCCAGAAGAATCCCGCCGGATTCTTCTCTAAAATAGGTAACCCCGTCAAAATCCCGGATAGTTGGAAAAAACTTTTTCAATCCTTTAATGGGGAGCGTGATGGCATGCATATGTTCAGCCGCATGAAGCGGAATACTGACATTTGCCATTTTTCCAATATCTTTTCCCCACATTCCGGCACAATTAACAAGATACTGACATTTAACAGGCCCAAGTTCCGTGTCAACACCTGTGATCTCTCCATTTTTTGTCCGGATGTCCGTCACCTTACAATTTTCAATAATGACAGCACCACCCATTTTAGCGCCTTTGGCAAGGGACTGAGTGGCCCCTATAGGATCCACCTGGCCGTCATTGGGAAGATAAAATGAAGCTATAAGACCTTTTGTGCTCATTCCAGGCACCATGTCTTCTGCTTCCTTAAGGCTGATTTCATGCATATCTATACCAAAGGCTTTTGCCATGGCAGCACCGCGAAGCCATTCCAGCTTTCTGTCCTCTGTCTGGCAGACACCGATTGCTCCGGTTCTAACAAAATATGGATCCACGCCCGTCTCATCCCCAAGCTTTGCATAAAGTTCAGTGGCATATTTTGCCATATTTGTCATCTCTTGATTCTGCCGTAATTGTGCAAGCAGACCAGCTGCGGCAAAGGTTGTACCACTACCCAGCTCTTTTCGTTCCAATAAGAGAACATCCTTAAATCCCATCTTGGTCAAATGATAAGCTGTACTGCATCCGACTATACCACCGCCAATAATAATGATCTGAGCCTGATCAGGTAATTTTGCTGCCATTAAAACCTCCTTACCTATTTCTTTTTTAAAACTGCATTTATATTTTGTAATTTAAACCATATTTCAATATTCTATATTCAATATCTATATAGCAACAGCCGTACCAAGAGACTCCTTTTTGTATAAGCATAGTTAACCCAAAGACATCGATAAAAAATAATCTTTAAAAAAACAATAGGTTGACAAATACAAATGCGATTATTGCCAAAATAAATACCCATAATAATTATGGTTTTATTTGGTATTACATCCCAAAAAGACAAAGTGACCCATAATTGCATCACCTATACGCGATAATAACATACAGCCACCTGATCTTTAGCAGAAAGACCACCGATTTTTCTAATAATAAAGCGGCTATCTAAAGTAAAAAGCTTCATGCGAACTTTAGAAGGAGCTGGAAGGCCGGCTTTTTTTATACTGCCTGTTTTTACATCAAGCGGCTTTGCCATGATGTATTTTCAGGATTCATCGCTACCCCCCTTTCCAGCGCAAATTGCAAAAAGCCTGGAACTTGAACAATTTGAATGGATTATCCTGTAAAGAATAAAATTTTCTCCGGCCACATGGTGTCGAGACGTCTTTTATAATAGTCTGCCCTTTTAAATAAAGTGTTTGGGGAGTTTCTTTATAGACATAGTCTGCGGCTTGATAATTTTGAAAATCAATGATTTTATACCAGTCGGTACATTTTTCATGTTACACATTTCTCTCAAAAAAGTTTAACTTCGATTACCTTTTTTGAGAGTGGTCATTTCAATTTTTGAATGTTTTTTTACTTCATTTAATAAAAAGGACGTTCTTACCTGTCACCGGTTTCTTGTTCGTTTAAATCTTCAGATATTTCTCGAAAAAGTTCAAGGGCTGCCTCAAGGTCTTCGACAATTTCCTGAGCAATGATTCCGGGATCAGGAAGGTTTTCCGACTCTTCCAGGCTGTCGTCTTTGAGCCAGAAAATATCGAGGCTTGCTTTGTCCCGATTGACAAGGTCACTATAGTCATATGCGCGCCATCTACCATCTTGGTTTTTTTCTGTCCAAGTGGGAGTACGTTTATTTCTATTTTTTGGATTATAACACTTTACAAACTCATCAAGGTCTACTCGTTTTAAAGGATTTATTTTGAGTGTAAAATGTATATTTGTTCGAAGATCATAAATCCAGAGTTTCTTTGTCCAAGCGTTTTCAGAGGCAGGTTTTCGGTCAAAAAAGACAACATTTGCTTTTACACCCTGGGCGTAAAACAAACCGGTTGGCAGACGAAGGAGTGTATGGACATCGCATTCATCCATGAGTTTTTTGCGGATCTGTTCTCCTGCCCCGCCTTCAAAAAGGACATTATCTGGTACAACAACGGCTGCTCGGCCATTCTGTTTAAGCAATGTTTTGACATGCTGAATAAAGTTGAGCTGCTTGTTTGAAGTGGTTGACCAGAAATCATCTCGCTCAACAATATCTTTTTCTTTTGTAACCTTACCATTTTCTCCAACAATGGTTGTACTGCTTTTTTTACCAAAGGGAGGATTCGTTAAAATCAGATTAAAGCGATCACCTGGATCTGCTGCCAAGGAATCCGATACCATAATTGGAAGGTTCTCATCACTTCCGATACCATGCAGCATCAGATTCATGGCACAGAGTCGGGCAGTGCTTTGAACCAGTTCCCAGCCTTTAAATGTTTTTTCTTTAAGACTTTTCTTAACTGCCTTGGTCATATTTTTATTTTCAGTGACAATATAATCATGGGCCGCAAGGATAAAACCGCCAGTGCCACAGGCTGGATCGCAAATGGTTTCACCAGGCTTTGGATTCATAACATCAACAATCGCGCGGATCAGGGGCCTAGGCGTAAAATACTGGCCAGCACCTGTTTTTGTATCCTGGGCATTTTTCTCAAGTAGGCCTTCATAGGCATCACCCTTGACATCTGAGCCCATTATTGACCAATTTTCATTATTAATCAGATCAACAATCAGCCGCCGTAACTTGACCGGGTCCTGAAATTTATTCTGGGATTTCATAAAAATCAGCCCAAGCAAACCTTTTTCTTTCCCTATGTTTTCCAGGACATGACGGTAATGATCGAATAGCTCATCCCCATCCTTTTTTATAAGACTTTGCCAATCATACTTTTTGGGCACCATGCTTTTTTGTTTATATGGCGGTTTTGTCCTTTCATCTGCCATTTTCAGAAACAGCAGATAGGTTAATTGCTCCACATAATCGCCATAGCTCATTCCATCATCGCGCAGAACGTTACAATAGTTCCATAATTTTTGTACAATATCTGCTGGACTCATAAATTATTTTTATTCCTCAAAATCAAATAGGAGTTAATATCTTTCGAGCGGTTGTTGTGTCACTATTACATAGACAGGCAATAGCCACCCGCGAAAATTCTGCACTAGCGTTCATCATTTCACGAAGCCTTGTTCTTATATCACGTATTCTTTGTCTTTTTGTTACACTTGGGTTCTCATGAAAGCTAATCGCAAGGTTTTCACATTCATTAATCAAGTTCTCGCATGTATTCCATACATCTCGTCGCGCCTCTTGGAGGGGTTCATGAAACAGCTTAAGTTTTTCAACAGTAACTTCAACTCTCAATCGGTCCCACTCCCCACAATGATCTGAAGGGATAGCTTTTCCTTCCATATCAAATGCCAGTAGATTGGGATCGTCTTCTTCACATGGATCAAGTAAATAATAGATTTCATCATCAATATTTTTATTGATGGACGTTGCTATGGCCGAGCCATCTCTTAATGGGAAATAGCTACCCTTTTTCCGATTTCCAACGTTTCCACATATACGGTAGTTTAACCAATTATATGCCAACCACCAGTACCCATCCCTTTTGCTGCCATCCAGATTCTTGGCCGTAACATTTTTAGGGCGGAAATGATCAACTTCTTGATGAGAGTAAACATCTCTTGCCTCTGACATCCAGCATTTCCCATGCGAGAAAGATAACAGGAATTCTTTTATCTTTCCCCAATGTTTAGCATTATCTTTAATTATTTTTTTTCGAGCCTCATCATCAACAGCGTTAAAAAGCTCGTTTTCAAGTTCTTTTGCCTTTTCCAACCATTTGGCATCTGGTTGGACATCCCTGAATATATATCTCACGAATCTTCCTCAGAAAAAATTTCATCAAGGACATCTTCCACAGTTTTTTTTCGCACTTCTTTTTCTTCCTTGGAGAGGATTGGCTTCTTGAATTGTTTTCTTTTTGCTATAGCGTTCGCATATTCTTGATAATAAGGGTCTCGAAAGTCTCTAGTGAATCCCAATTTAGATAATTCATCATTAAGTTCCCTAAACCTACCTTCTTCCGGTTCCGTTCTCTTCGAGCCCTTTGCATATAACATGAATCGTTCATCTAACTTTTCCAAAGTTGGAAGATCTACTGTTGAGCGAAGTCCAAAAATTTCACTTTTTAAGAGTCCTGCTATACCCATACCTCTTGGGTCATCTTCAGGTTCAAATGCAATGATTTTTTCGACTTGTTCATTTTTAGTTCGAGCTAACACCCGCACTTGCTCTTTTACAAGACCGCCAATCACTAAAGGATCATGTGTACAAAGCAATAGCTGACTATTTGAAGAAGGACCAAGAACTTCGTTTATTTCACGGAGATAGTCATATTTCCATGCAGGATTAAGATGTGTATCTGGCTCATCAAGCAAAAATAATGTCTCTTCATCTTTTGTGAATTTCATTAAACCCAACACGGTCAAAAGCTGTTTTTCTCCTTCACTAAGTTCTGAAAATGTAACCCGACCACCTCTATCCTTGCGCTGGACTGTTGTTCTTACATCCTCTATCAAATCATTAATATATGTGCTCTCAAGATCACGAAAAAACTGTGTTGGCTCTTTACTATAGAGACGAGCCAAATCTTTAAGTTTCTTTTTATCTTTAAGAAATAAATATAAGAATTCTTTTTTTTCTATCCGTTCTCGAAAATCAAGTTTGACTCGCTCTTCATGTCGAATAGGTGCAAGAGCATGATCCCACATTTGACTTAAAAATTGTTGTACTACACCTACAGCGTACCAAAAACGGTTGTCACCATGTTCACGTTGAAATGCTGTTGGCTTGCTCTTAAACCAATAGGGCTTACTCAACACAACCAGGATCGACTCTAAATCATCAATCCCAAAATATTTATCTAAAAAATCCTGTGTATATTCACTTTCCTCTGCATAATACGCAAGAAGAACAAATTGGCTATATTCCGGGCGACAATAAAAAAGGCGACGTAACCTCTTACTAAGTTCAGCTTGATCTTCCTTTGGCTTTTTTGTTCCTAAAGAAATATCGTAGAAGTCTTTTGCGTGTGCATCAAAAAGTTTCTCAAGGCGGCAATCTTTTCCTGAGTAGTATCCAAATATATGCCGTGGAAGATATTTATCACTATTTTCTCTGAATTTTGCCATCGTTATTGGTTTGCCGGCAATTATAATTGATGTTGTTCTTTTAGACTTTCTCTTACCATCTAAATCATAGGTATAATATTGACCATGGATTTCAATATCATTACCGAAACAAAGATAGTTAATTTTATAATTAAATTCCGGTTGATCTCGTCCACGATCAAGAAAACGGAATATCCATACGATGGCTTCAAACAGGTTTGATTTGCCCGTGCCATTGGCACCTATTACCACGGTTGTAACTTGGTTAGAAGAAAAAATAACCTCGAACTTGTTAAGATTACGCCATTTCTCTATATTTATGCTTTTTATTTTCATGCGATTAATTTAAGCAACTTTTCAGGGGTCTCTTCTATGAGCTTTCCCTCAACCTCAAGTTTCAGTTGCGCATAAAAGTCATCAATTGTAAGTTCCGATTTTTGCCATAAACTTTTAGGATCAATTACTACATTATCCTTGGTCAATATTTTAGAAAGGTGATCATCATCTACCTCGTCCAAAGCAATATAAGTATTTTTAAGGGTCATAATACGCTTTCCTTTTTTTGTAGAAGGTTTTTGGGCCTTTTCTTTTGTTCTTTGCCTTTGTATTCTTTCTAATAACGTCTTGGCAGTCTCTTCTCCAGGTATTGCTTTCACCAATTTTCCTGAAAATGCTTTCTTTAGAATTGATTGGCGTAGATGTTCGGAACGTTTTAAATTATTATCAATTTCTTCATCAATTTTATCTATTACTGAAAAATCTTTATCAATTTTTTTTATCAATTGGGATTGCTCATCAATCGGTGGTAATGGAACAGGGAAAGCACTGAGCATTGTTTTATTAATTGATGCAAGATTTGTTGTTTGTTTGCCTTTTGCCATAAAATACTGTTGCCCAAAAGTATTACCAAACCATGAAAACCATTTTCCATTCATTCCATCCAAATATAATCTAGCTCTAAAAACATGGTTTTGGTATGTACATTGATCAATCTGTCCTTCCCAAATCCAACCTCGGCCTAATTTATCCCTGTCGCCGCCTTCATTAAAAAGTATATCTCCTTTTTCTAATAAAACATCAGGAACCCTTTTACTGGGCACGGCGATGTGTTTTATTTTTCCAAGATCCAAGTATCCTCTTTGGACATTAGCCACTCGGAGGTATGGCAATTCTTTAGGAGATTCAACTTTTCTTTTACTGTCTTTAGTTATTCCACCTTTAATTTCTGTCACTGACTCAAGCTTAACCCACAACCAAGAATCGGGGATGCCCGGTAAATTTTCTAAATCTGGTTTTGATGGCTCCTTATACTTTTTTTTCCACTTATCACCCTTCGGCATCTTCCCTCTGGCTTTCATTTTTGTCAATTCTGCTTTTTCCCATTTTTTACGGCGTTCAAGTGAAATACGTTCGAGAAGGATATCCACCGGTTCAATATCAGGGTTAGCTTTCCGCCATTCTTCTGTGAGCTTACCTTCGACAGCCGCTTTGAGGACAGATGCTTTGTACTGCTTTAAATTAATTTTCATTCGTTTGAAGGTGTTGATTGCTTCATCCAGGCGGGAGAATTGTTTTTCTATTTCTGTGACGATTCTTTTTTGTTCGTATGTTGGAGCTAAAGAAATAGGAACGCTTTTTAGAATAGCACCTGATATTGCTTTAAAGGTTGTTCCAGTGCCCTGAGATTCAATATTTGATTCGATACTACGTAAGAAATAAAGCAAATACTTATACAGTATGCCTTCATAAGGTCTAATAGCAGCCAAACCACGCCCTATACAACATTCCGAGGGGGATAAATTTGTCGGTCCAACCGGAGCTCGAACTGAAATAAGGATATCATTTTTTTTTGCTATTTTTTTTGGTGCCGTACACCACTTTTTAACCTTTGGATAAAATGCTCCAAATTCAGCTTTGCCTTGAAAAAAAGGCAATCCTTTTCTATCAAAATTATATGAACTCGACGAGGGTGATTGGCCCAATATAACAGTGCTTATGTCATCAATCGTTGCAATATCCCAATTTTCAGGAAGTTTTTCTTTTCCGTTCTTCATTATGTTCTTTTTTATCATGCTGCTAATGTCTTATTCAACTCAAATAGTATATTATTCAAACCATCCCCAAACAATTCAAACACCTTGCCAAGCCCACCTTCCTGCGAAAAAGGTGCATACTCAAAATCATCCGATTCAATACTCAGGTTTCCAGCAATATGATCCTTGATCATTTCAAGCCAGTGGAGTTGGTCTTTGGTATACATTTTTTCCTGCGTGGTCAGCCATGCCTTGAAATTTGTATCCACTTTTTCCGGGAATGGGACTAGCTCATTTTCCTGTTCAAGTGCAAATCTTACAAGAGAAACCAGATCCGTCATTATTCGAGCAGAGCTTTTACCTCGAACCTTTGATTTTTCAAGAGCGGCATAGGCCATCCAGAGTTTATCCTCGGTCCAATGATGCGGAGGCTTCTGAATGACATCGGCAAGCTCTTTTACATTTTCGTAAGTCAAAGGCGACTTGTATGACTTTGAAAAAAGGATCTGCAATGCTGTAATTTCATCCTTGTTGTCCATAAGAAATTGTTTGAAAGAAGTCACAAGCCCTTTTGCTTTTTCCAAGGCTTCTTTGCTAAAGCCTGCTTCTATTACTGTATCAGAACTGACATTGTCAATCACCTGTTCGTTCTTTTTCTTAATTTCAAGCAGCAGGTGCCTTAAATCCGGATTGTACAGTGGCTTGACGGCCCCTTTTATTATGCTATCTGCGGCTTTTTTAATTTGCTCTTGAGAAAGTGTATCTTCGCCTGGGTTATCTTGCCTTGCTTTGGACTCTTGAAAGTCTGGATTGAGAGCTGTTACGAGATCAGCCACAAGGCCGCTCAAACTCTTTCCCTCAGTTAATTCTATAATTTTTTTACCATCTTGTTCTGACATATTTTTATTTAAGCGAGCCAGGCGGGCTGCCACAGAAGAAATCACTTTCGTATCTGTGTTCCCAAGGCTTATGGCCTGGAGAAGTTTTTCAAAGGAGACGGATTTTTTCCGTTCCATGGGTTTTGAGTCGGTTTTATCCCGCTCACACACACCAACTGCATCCACAATAATGAAATGGTCCTTTGCTTTGGCATCAGGCGTGACAGATTTTAGATCATCTTTATTAATAACGCGAACACCCCGGCCCTTCATCTGTTCAAAAAAACTACGGGATTTTACGCTACGCATGAACATGACTATTTCAAGAGGTTTGATGTCAGTACCCGTGGCGACCATATCCACGGTAACAGCTACCCGTGGATAATAGCTATTTCGAAATTCTGCAATCAAATCTTCGGGTTTTTTGCCCGTGGTCTTGTAGGTAATCTTTTGGGCAAAATCATTGCCTTTTGCAAATTCTTCCCGCACAATTTTAACAATGTCTTCAGCATGGCTGTCATCTTTTGCAAAAATCAGGGTCTTAGGTACATCAGTTCGACCAGGAAAAATCTCAGTAAAAAGTTTATCTCGAAATGTGCTGACAACAGTGCGGATCTGATCTGGCGCCACCACATCCCGGTCCAGCTTGTTGGAATCATATTCAAGATTTTCATCCAACTGTTCCCAGCGAACTTGTCTGGTTTCCCGTTCACGGACATCGACATAATAGCCAGACTCCACAGTGGAACCGTGTTCCGTAATTTGAGTTTTGATGCGGTAAACATCATAATTCACATTTACCCCGTCAGCCACAGCCTCTTCGTGGCCATATTCCATGACAAGATTCTGATTAAAAAAACCAAAGGTCTGTTTGCTGGGTGTGGCAGTAAGTCCAATGATATAACCGTCAAAATAATCCAATACCTGGCGCCAGAGGTTATAAATAGAGCGGTGACATTCATCTGTGATGATAAAATCAAAGGTCTCAATGGGTATGATTGGGTTATATTTTATGGGTGGCACTTTATCATAGACATTTTCAAGGCCTTGAACCGATTGTTCCTCTTCATTTTCGGCAAGTTCCTCTCCCCGGAGCATGGAGTAAAGCCGCTGGATGGTACTGATGCAGACTCTGGCAGATTTGTCCACCGTATTTGAAGTTAGACGCTGAACTATATATTCTTCGCTGAATTTATAGTTGTTATAGGGAGAAACATACTGCTGAAATTCTTTCAATGTCTGTCTACCAAGATTACCCCGATCAACAAGGAACAGAACGCGGCGGGCTTTTGCAAACTTGATCAAACGGTAGATAAAACTGATAGCTGTAAAGGTTTTGCCGGACCCTGTGGCCATCTGGATGAGGGCACGGGGACGATTTTGAGCAAGGGATGTTTCCAGGTTTTTTACTGCTATTATCTGGGCCGGCCAAAAGCCTTCTTCTATGAGTTCTGGCATCTGTTTGAGGCGAAGATTTAAAGTGGATGGTTTGCCAAAAGGTACCTGTGTCTCAGCAACTTTATCAAGAGAAACGAATGATTCCTCATTTATCCATTCTTCAAGCGTTTCTGGACGATGAAACGAAAACACATCACGAGATCTGGGGTCTGGGTCCAAATCATTTGTAAAACGGGTCTCAACACCGGTTGATTGATAACAAAAAGGAAGGGGTCTAAACCATGCAGGAAGATCTTCAGGCAGGCCGGTTTTATATTTATCAGACTGAATTTCAACTCCGGTAAGTGTGTTGCCGGCCTTTTTTGCTTCTATAACACCAGCGGCTTTGCCATCTATATACAAAAGATAATCCGCAAAGCCATGGCCCTGATTCAAGGGGAACTCCCGGATAGCAACACCCTTTTTTGCATGGATATTGACATTCCCAACATCCTGGACATCCCATCCTGACTGACTCAGCATGATATCTATTGTTTGTCTGGCTTCCTGTTCCGGTGTCTTGGTCACTCAAATTCCTTTCAGTGGAATTTAACATATCAAATCGATTCTACCATTAAGCTTTTTAGTCCCACGAATTTGCTTAACTACGAGTATTAAGTTTAACGTCGATCGTCAAGGAAGAAAAGGAATTAGTCAAAATTTGTTTTTGTCATTTTAGAATACTATACTCTTTCAAAATTTTTGTTTGATAGCAATTCTTCTACTTGCCGGATAAGTTCATCCAAAAAGTATTTCTGTTATGCCAATTATCAATATAATGATACATCCTGAACATAACCTTGATAAATTTTTAATAACGAATTGGTGTTTACTACTGGCTATTGTTCTGTCTTTTCAGGGTCAAA
>JABIYQ010000520.1 GCA_018702715.1 Desulfobacula sp.
AGATCTTAGTTGTGTAAATAAATTTTTCATTATCATTGCTCTTTTAATGTCTGATAGAAAACTCCGCGTTCCCGGGTTTTACCAATAATTTTCTTTTCTTTTTCAAGAAGGTTTATATTATTATCAATCACTTGTTTTTCAACGCCCAGGATCTGTAACAGGTCTTTTTTTGTACAGGGTCTTCGATGAATGATTTCAATAATTGCAGCTTTTACATCTTTTCTTTGTATCCCGGCTTTGATCTGTGCATCAACCTTTGCAATGATCTCAATATTGGGAAACCCTATGGTCTGGATCACCTTTTCAAGGTCTGATCTTGATGCTGGTTTGATATCTAATAAAGTTCCCGGCCTATCTAAAGTATTGATCTGAACCCGGTCTGGATTTATTGTTTTTATGACATCTTTTAACAGCAATATATCTGATTTGCCGTCATTAATTCCTGGAAGAATGAAAACTTCAAGCCAGAGCTTGCCATTGTATTCCTCTGAAAAAATTTCAATGCCCCTTACAAGCTTGTGAATCTCCAATTTTTGATCCGGCCTGTTGATCCGTGCAAATCCCTTTTTTGATACGGCATCAAGGGATGGCACTACAAGATCTGCTTTTAAAAGTTCCTTTCTCACGCAGGGATCAGAAAAAAGAGTTGAATTGGTTAGAACTGCCACTTTAATCCAGGGTTTTTTCTCTTTAATATATTCAATCACATCGCCCAGCCGGCAGTTCAATGTAGGTTCGCCGGAGCCGGAAAAAGTTATGTAATCAGGATCAGCATTGTGTTGCCAATAATAATCCAATTCTTTTATTACATCCTCAAATCTGACGTATTCCCTTCTTTCAAGGGTTAATTGCGTTGTTTTACCGCATTCGCAATAAATGCAGTTAAGACTGCAGATTTTATGGGTAACAAGATCAATGCCCAATGAGATCCCAAGACGTCGTGAAGGAACCGGACCGAAAATGTGGTTATATTGCATCCTTTCATGTCCTCGGTTTTATCTGAACATCAATTCCGGCAATCGTCATAACCACAGTATCGGCAGCTTTTGCCATCCTTTGATTGACAAATCCGGCAAAATCTCTGAATTGCCTGGCAAGTTTATTGTCCGGGACAATACCACACCCAACCTCATTGGAAACCAGAAATACGGGACATTCACTTTGCTCAAGGCTATTTTCCAGTAGCTTAACAGCATCATCAATTTGAGCCTGGTCATGGGAATAAAACATTAGATTGGATACCCAGAGGGTCAGGCAATCCACTATGATGACACAGGCTTTTGAGGAATATTGATTAATTTTTTCATGAATTTTAACCGGCTCTTCAATGGTTATCCAGTCTTCTCCCCGCTCCTGTTGATGGCTTTCCACCCGTTTTTCCATTTCTGAATCCATTGGCACTGAGGTGGCGATAAAATATTTATTTTTCCCTTTTATTTTATTGGCGCAATCCAGGGCAAAAGAGCTTTTCCCGCTTCTGCACCCTCCGATCACAAATGTTATTTTTTTTTTCACAATATCTATTTTTTCCTTAATTATCATTTCCCTTATAATCATTGCCTTTAATTATCATTGCTTGATCCCCAAATATCAACTATCTTTGTATCTCCCGGGTAGTTTATGGTTTTATACTGGGTGATGTTTGAAAGTCTTTTTGTGATGTCACCAATCCGTTTTGCCTGGGCCTTAATATGGTCCATTTCCCGTGAAGAAAGGGTTTCATTATCCCGGTACAGGGTTGAATAGCCGATAATGGTTTGCAAAGGCTGATTGATCTCATGACAGACTGCACCAGCCATTTCCAAAACCCCTTGAAGTTTCTCTTTTTCCAATTTTGCTTTTTGGGCCACTTCTCTTTGAGAAATATCTGCAATAATCACAATGGTACTTTTAATGGAATTTTCATTACCAGGACTTGTGATTATAATGTGGGCTTTAAAAATAGTGCCGTCTTTTCTCTTCAAGTCAAAATCAAAATCAGATTTACCCTTTTCCATTAAATCATCATGGATAATTTTGCCGGCAGCTTCATACTCCCCAAATGAATTATAAATCATGTGAGCATCAGCATTTTCAAAGTCCTCTTTTTTCTCATATCCAAACATCTTGAGCATTTCATTATTCACCCACTTAAAAATCCTGTTTTCCACAAGGCAAATCCCTACAGGAGATGATTCCAGAATCTTTTCAATGATCTCTGGATGGTTTTTTAAATTTTTATCCATTTCTTTGGAACTTCTCTTTTTGTCACCCTTCATTTTTCACCCTGGCCAAGTATTATAACTTGTTATAGAATCCGATTTTATGCAATAATATTCCAAACAGATAAATTATAACAATGATGATATGAAAGCAATCACTTAAATGAATAATTATTTGGAAAGCCTTAATGAAATCTTTTGAAGAAGTCTCGCTTCTGTACGAAATCAGTGAGACATTGAACCGACACATGGACATGAAAAAATCATTGTTCAAGGTCTTAAGCGTTTTATCTGAATCTTTGAACCTGGTCAGGGGTATCATCTTTTTGATCAACTCTGAAACCGGCGAAATCCGGATTGAAATTGCCCATGGCATTTCTGAAGACACCACCCGGCAAATAAAGTACCTTCCAGGGGAAGGCATAATAGGCAGAGTTATTCAAACCGGAGAACCGGCTGTTGTCCCACGAATCAGCGAAGAACCGCTATTTTTAGATAAAACCCAATCTAGGGATATTGTGGAAGGCCGGGGCTATTCTTACATCTGTGTTCCCATAAAAAAAGATAACCGTGTTGTTGGCGCCATTAGCGCAGATTGTCCCTTTGAAGGCAAAAAATCCCTTGAAAAAGGAGAAAAACTTTTATCTGTTGTAGCAGCCATGGTTGCCCATCATGTAATCCATATTGAAACCATCCGGGTTGAAAAAGAACAATTAAAAACAGAAAACATCCGACTCAAATCAGAACTTGAAAATAGATACAGCTTTAGAAATATCATTGGAAACTCAAACAAAATGAGAGAAGTCCTTCAAATGATCTCCCAGGTGTCTTCTTCTTCAGCAACTGTTCTGATAAGGGGAGAAAGCGGTACAGGAAAAGAGCTTGTTGCCAATTCAGTTCATTATAACAGCGAAAGAAATAAAAAACCGTTTATCAAAATAAATTGTGCCGCTATTCCGGAAAACCTTATCGAAAGCGAATTGTTCGGCCATGAAAAAGGAGCGTTCACAGGTGCTTCCCACCTGAAAAGAGGCAAATTTGAAATGGCTGATCAAGGAAGTGTTTTTTTAGATGAAATAGGTAACATGGCACTTTCCGCCCAGGTAAAGCTGTTAAGGGTCCTCCAGGAAAAAGAATTTGAACGGGTGGGCGGATATAAGCCCATAAAAAGCGATGTCAGGATTATTGCTGCAACCAATTCCAATCTTGAAGAAATGGTTCAACAGGGCAAATTCAGGGATGATCTTTATTTCAGATTGAATGTTTTCCCCATTTATATTCCAAGCCTTAAAATGAGAAAAACAGATATCATTCTTTTAGCTGATCATTTCCTTGAAAAATACAATAAAGAACATGGTAAAGATATCAAACGAATCACAACCCCTGCCATTGACATGATGATGGAATACCACTGGCCCGGAAATGTAAGGGAGCTTGAAAATTGTATTGAGCGCGCAGTGATCCTGTGTAATGAGGGAGCCCTCCACAGCTATCATCTTCCGCCCACCCTTCAAACAGGCATTAAATCCAAAACCCTTCCCCTATCCCTTGAAGATGCCGTGGCCCATCTTGAAAAAGAAATTCTAATGGATTCTTTGAAAAACACCAAAGGAAATATCAATAAAGCTGCCGGACTTATTGGGATTACCGTCAGAAAATTTTCTTATAAGACGCAAAAATATGCTATTGGATATAAAGATTACAGATGACTTGAAAACGAATACTCTCAGAATTGTTTAAAGTACCACAATGTGGGTTGACGATTAAAATCGATTCTATAGGATAACTTTTATTAATTAATTGAAAATAAAAAAGAGTGGATCCATGAAAAGAAAATTATTTTTCGTATTTCTAATATCAATTTTTTTTATATTTTTAGCATGTGAAAATGATACAATACAGCCGGGAGTTTCAGGGGACGGCCCTTCTAAAAAAAATTTTGATCCTGA
>JABIYQ010000037.1 GCA_018702715.1 Desulfobacula sp.
CTTATTAATGCGCTTCGCCAAACCAATGGGAATCAGTCCCAAGCAGCACATATTCTCGGTATAAACCGTGTCACTGTTTGGAACCGGATTAAAAAATATAATATAAATCTTAAAAAAAATATTGTTTTTTAGTTGTATTATGATCAAAAGACAGATGTCAGGGAGGTTGTTCATGGAGGATTATCGCTCAAAAAGCTTCTGGCTTGAATCTTTGCCCCAAACCATTACCCCTAACCCGGGCCTTTCGGGTTCAAAAAAAACAAATGTGGTTGTAATCGGAGGCGGTTACACAGGACTTTCAACAGGGTATCATCTTAAACAGCTCCAGCCCGGGCTGGAAGTCAGCGTTCTGGAATCCGATATCTGCGGCTATGGGGCTTCCGGCAGAAACGGCGGCTTCTCCATGACTTTGTTCGGATTGACAAAAGGCATCACAAAATTCAGATTTAATGACAAAAAAGCCCATTCAGCACAGGCTTACATGGAAGATGCTGTGGATTACCTCCATGATTTCATTGAGTTGAACCAGATTGACTGTGATTATGAAAAAAGCGGTTACCTCCTTGTGGGCACAAGCCCTGCCCAGGTAAAAAGGATTGAACATGATTTTAAAATAATGGAAGATTGGGGGTTAAAAGGGGTTGAACACTGGGACCGCAATCGTCTAAAAGATGAATTTAACACCTCTTTTTATAAGATCGGCTGGTTTGAAAAACGATGCGGCATTTTAAATCCAGCAAGGCTTGCAAGGGAAATGAAGCGTCTTGCCCAGGAAAAAGGGGTTGTGATTTATGAAAATTCCCCTGTCACTGACTTTAAAAAATTATCTTCATCCAAATTTCTTGTAAAAACCGGTAAAGGAGAGATCACAGCAGATTACCTTGTGTTTGCAACCAATGCCTATTCCATTTTATTCCCTCAGCTCAAATCCATTCAAAGACCTGTCTTTACGCATATCGTCATGACCGAACCCCTTTCCGATTACCAACTTGACGCAATCGGATGGAAAAACAGGGCAGGAATTGAGGATGCCCGTGACCTGATTCATTACTATCGCCTGACAAAGGACAACCGCATTGTAATGGGTGGTGGTGACGTGTCTTTGGGCTACGGCAGTCAGCTCAACAGGGATTTAAACGAAAAAACATTTTCCCATCTTCAGAACCATGTCCTGGAAATATTTCCCCAGCTCAAGGGGATAAGATTTACCCATAAATGGGGAGGCCCTGTTTCAGTGACTTTGGACATGACGCCTGTGATCGGGTATCTGGGTGAAAACAAAAAAGCCATTTTTTCAATGGGGTGCCTGGGCCACGGAGTTTCCATGACCTTCACCAACGGCAGGGCCATTGCAGAAATGATCTGCAAAAAAGAAACCCAAAGAACACAGATGTTTTTTATGGGCAGAAAAATCATTCCATGGCCACCCGACCTGATATCATACGGTGCTGCCCATGCCATCAGGGGATTTATGAAAATGGAGGATGCCATTCTGTACAAATAAATATTTTTCAGCCTCCAGCTTTTTGGGCTATTGATCAGGCAGTGACGTTCAAAGCTATGGGTATTGTCGTAACTGGAACCTTGGAATTTTTTATTACCTTATCAGTGACAGATCCAAAGTTAAAATTTCCTTTTTGACCATGACTTGCCATTACAACCAGATCAATGTCTTCTGATTCGATAACCTTTATGATTTCGTCGGCAGGATCTCCAGTCGCAATATGTTTTATATATAAAGGGCATTCATTTAAATATTTGTTACATATCTGGTCCAGTCTCTTCTTTGCAGATTTGTCTGCCCATTCCATTAGTTCGTCTATATGGCCTTTCCCAAATTCACCATACCAGGATTCATGATGTGCAATGTCCTGAATCACGTAAAGGACATGTATTTCAGCATTGTATTGCTGAGTCAGTGATTCCACATATGGTAGAGCCTTTTCAGCATTTGGGGAGAAATCTGTTGGCCAAAGTATTCTTTTAAATTCCATGATACCTCCATTTTTTCTTAATCGTTAGTGAGTATGATTTTTCTTAGCTATATTCCAAAAATAAGTACTATATCCATTGATGCAAATTAATAAAAAAACTACCCAAATGTTGATTGTCAATCCAAATTATTAAATTTGTAGTTCAGGATCTCTTTTTTTGTTTGCCAAGTTGAACGTTTTCAAAAAAAATCCGGATAAAATTATTCATTGTAAATAATTTTTCTTTTAAAAACAGAACTTTACAAATTAGAGATCCGTATTATTTTTAAAACATGCCATGAGAGCCTATCAATAATCATTCACATGTTCCATGGGAGGAAATATAATGTATAACAAAGATCAAATCTGTGAAAAAATCAGAAAAACATATCCAGATATCGGAGAGTGCGGGATCAACCTGAATGTTGATTTTGACAACAGCAATAAGGCATGGGTTGTGTCGCTTAAGAAAGATCACCATGAGCTTAAAACCTATCTTGAAGCAGAAGATGCGGACATATGCATGGATGGCAAGCAATGTATTGGTCTTGGCCTTCAGATCGCACAACTTAAAGACAATATAGGCCAACTAAAATAATTTTTTTAATTCAATTTTTTTGTATTGAGGACCTTAAAAAATTTTCAGATTCCCTATTATTAAAGATGTAATAACGACAAAAGAGGATGGCAAAAATGCCATCCTCTTTATGATGGATTTTTATTTTTAGCAAGAACAATCGCAGTGGGTTCGTTTCATATTACAGATTGATTCGTGTTCGCCTTTGTTAATACATTCAATATATTCTTTACCGCATTTAATTGAACAGCTTAACTCTTTTTTTTCGGATTTTTTTTCCATGATATCCTCCTGAGGCAATGTATTTTTATTTTATTAGTCAAATATTATAAATACCAAATCAAAGCTATTGCCCTGATTTTTTTATTTATATTCTACACCGAATCTGATGTTTCCATCAAAAATCGGATATCTATAAAGTAAGCACCAACTTGTTTTTGACAAACTTTAATTTACCAAATAGTTCAAATAATAAGATTTGACTTTGTCTTTTGGAATGCATATTTTTTGAATTACGATTTTCAATTATTTTTTTTCAAATTAATTATTTATTTTATACTTAGGGGGGAATATGACTTCTTATACTTGTAAATCATGTGGAAAAATATCATCTGAGGGCGGACATTTATGTGATCCTACAGACTCAGGAAAACTATATAGCTGTGAAAGTTGTGGACAACAAGCTAAAAAGAAAAAACATCTTTGCAAACCTAAAGTCGCAAAATTTGAATTTTATTGTGGCGGTTGCGGAAGAGGCGCTGTTAAAGAAGATGATTTATGTGATCCACAACCTATGAAATAGAAGAGTTCCGGATAGATATGGATAGGTTATTTAGGTTTTATTTGCCTTTTTATTTACCTTTATCTTTGTCACTGGTCGATGTGCGATTTCTGGGTAAGATTACCACCTCGCCAAAGGTATAGAGCAAGCATGGGGCTATTACCCGTCCGCATTCCATGACTCAACAAAGATCTGTGATATATCGGGACACTGGTTGGCCTTGATATCCAATCATCATCCCCTTGCACCCATAAAGCCCGGGAGGTCAATGGCACATAAACCTCAACAGCCTCATGACTGTGTTTTGGATATTCTATGCCTGGTCCGAGTAGTAGGAATCCGCAGGCGATATCTTTGCTTTTAATCTGCCCGCGCAGACCTATTAATTCGGTCCATCCATATTTTTCTAAAAAGTCGGTACCAAAATCTTCTACAGAATATGTCTGGCCCCAAGTAAGATGCTTTGCCGATGTTTCAAGAGTTTTGACTATCCTTTTAGTTTTTTCATTTGCCTTATTAACAAGCCGGGGCAGATATGAAAGTACGGGAAG
>JABIYQ010000036.1 GCA_018702715.1 Desulfobacula sp.
AGTTTGATTCCCTTTTTTGAAATTCTGTAATATGATAAGATTTTTTAACAGTTTTAATCACTTTAAATTAATTTTTAAGCAAGCAGTATAGATGGAAATTGGAGGAAGATATGGAAAAAACGGTTCCAAACATTCTGATCATAGGGGGAGGTGTTGCCGGAATGGCTGCTGCCATAGCCCTTGCTGATAAGGATGTTGTTGTATACCTTGTAGAAAAAGAAAATACCCCTGGCGGGCAAGCTGCCAGGTGGGCCTGTATGGCGACCGACACCTGCGAAAACTGCGGCTCCTGCCTCAGCATTGAAATGGCCAACCAGGTTCAAAAACAAGAAAATCTTATTTTACACCTCAATACCATGGTTAAAACCGTTAATAAAAAAAACAAGGGGTATGAGGTTATTTTAGATAACATGGGTTCGTTCTTTGTAGAAAAGATTATCACGGCCACAGGATTTTCACCCTTTGACCCTGTTCAGACCACTTCCCTTCACTATGGTGACTATAAAAATGTGATCACCACGGCCCAATTAAATACCCTTTTAAAACAAGAAACACTTTCCGGGTATTTTAACCAAAAGCCTGATCCGAAAATTGCCTTTATCCAGTGTGTAGGCTCCAGAAACCGTGAGCAGGGAAGAGATTATTGTTCCCAGGTATGCTGCAAGATATCCATGCGCCATGCCCACAAGCTTACCCATCTTTACCCTGAGTGTGATATCACACTCTTTTACATGGATCTTCAAATCATAGGCAAAGAGATAAGACCCCTGTTCAAAAAACTTTCCAAAAATATTCAACTGGTTCAGGGAGTTCCCGCTGAGATCCTTGAAGACCATCAGACAAATATGCTGACCATTGTGGCAGAAGATAAAGAAACCCTGTCCAGGGTTTCCAAAACCTTTGATCTCATCGTTCTCTCCGTTGGCATGCTGCCTTCCCAGACCCTTGAAACAACCGCCGGCATACTTGATGTGAAACCCAATTCCTGGGGTTTTTTCAATACTGATGAGGCAGTTCTTTCAAAGGATATAGTGATTGCAGGGTGTGCCCATGGCCCCAAAGATATCCTTTCTTCAAAACAGGAAGGAAGGATAGCGGCCGCCAAAGTCATTGATGACCTTGGGTTGAACATAAAAAAGAAAGGGAACATTGCAGTGTTTGGAGAGGGTGCACAGGCAGATCAGACAGCCAGTGTAATTTCTTCAAAAGGATATCCCGCATTTCTTTTCGGAAGAGGAACAAACCTTTCCAAGGATACTTCCGTCACTATTTTAAATAAGAGCAGGATTATTTCAGTCAGCGGTACGGCCGGCAATTTTTTGCTCTATTATGAATCAGGAAATAAAAAGCAATATCTGACCTGTGCAGCGATTATTGCCGCATTTGAACCGGAACAATCATTGAACTCGATTCACAGCCTCAAAAATGATTGTTTAAGCCTTGATGCGTTCATTCAGCTGGTTGAAAAAACGCCCGGCGCATGTCCGGATAACAGTGTCATCCTGCTGGACTATTTTGGCCCTGAGTTTAAATCTTTTGCCCGTCTTGCCTTACAAACGTCTATCAAAGCAAAGGCCCTGGGAAAAAATATTTCCATTATCATGAACAATATGCTGGTCCACGGACCTCTGGGCCAGCGCCTCTATGATACTGCAAGAAAACAGGGGGTGGATTTTTTCAGGTTTGAGACCAGCGAAGATTTGAAATTTGAGGATTCTGGCAATGGATTTTTAATTAAACTCAAAGATGCTGCACTCCCGTCCATTGATCTGAATCTCAATTGTGACTGTCTTGTCCTGCCCGAAAACCTGACACCGGCGGCGGGATTTAAGGATGCCACCGCCCTTCTAGGCCAGTCCCTTGACAGGGAAGGCTTTTTACAATCTGCCAACACGCGCCACCGACTGACCGGTTCCCCTCGAAAAGGGATCTTTTTTGCCGGCGCCTGCCATGATGAAGTGGACACGGATAATTTAAATGATGATATCAATGAGATTTTATCTGTCTTTTCCACCCAAGCCTTTGATCTGCAAAAAATTGACACGGGGGTTGAAATCAACCAGCAAAAATGTGCCCAGTGCCTGACCTGTATAAGGATCTGCCCGCACTCGGCCATTATCATGAATGAAAAAAGCAGGCCCCAGATTGTACCGGATTCCTGTTTTTCATGCCATCTTTGTGTGTCTAACTGCCCAGCCTATGCCATTGAATCAAAAACACTGACCAATGATCAGATCGCCCGGAAAATTGAAAAAGACACTGTAACGATTCTGGCCTGTGAACGCTCGGCTGCCCTTGCTGCAGGGTCACTGACACTGCCGGATCGCATCAATTTGATTGAAATTCCCTGTGCCTGCAGAGTCAGCAGTGATGTGATTCTCAAGGCCCTTTTAAACGGCGCATCAAAAGTCATTGTCAGTGGGTGCCACAAGGAAAACTGCCGGTCTTTTGACGGCAGCAGTGTTGCCCATGCAAGCGTTAAAAAGGTATTGCAAATCCCGGGAGTGGAAGCCTCAAAAGTGATGTGGGAACCTGTCGCAGCCAATGAAACTCAAAAATTTGAACGCATTATTTCCAAGGCGTGAGAAATAAAGGAAAAAAATATGGCCAATGCAACCATAAATAAAACTTCAGTTCTGTATAAACTCTTAAACCAGTATTCCCTTGGCGACAATGTTTCCGAATGCCTTACCTGCGGGGCCTGCACCTCCAGATGCACCTGGTTTGAAGGCAAAGGCGGACCATTGCCCCGTCAGATTGTCCGCATGGCTGCCCTGGGGCTTGATGAGCTGCTTGTCAACAGCGATATGCTCTGGGACTGCCTTATTTGCAACAGGTGTACCGAGGTATGCCCTATGGGGATCACCATGGACAAGGTTGTCAGAAAAGCCAGGAGCCTTGCCATTGCAGATGATAAAATCCCTGAAGATATCAAAATAGGAATTAAAAACCGTCTGGAAATGGGGGATGTAAACGGCCTGACCAAAGAGGAATTTGTGGAAACCGTTGAATGGATCAGCGAAGAATTTGTTGATGAAGTGGATGACCCGGATGCCCAAATCCCCCACGATAAAAAAGGGGCTAAGCTTCTTTATCTCCCCAACCCAAGGGAACTTGGCCTTAACCTGCTCCATTTGACGGCCATGGCAAAGCTGTTCTATGCCACAAAAGAGTCCTGGACCATGTCTGCCCATCATACGGATGTAACCAACTGGGGATATTTTGTGGGCGAAAATGAGATTTCAAAAAAGATGGCCCTGATGGTGGTTGAACCGGCGGAAGAACTCGGCATTGAAACCCTTGTGCTTTCAGAATGCGGTCATGGATATCATGTATTAAAATATCTTCTGGAAGATATCATTGGCCGGAAACCCAAGTTTGAAGTGGTCAGCATACCTGAACTCGTTGTGAGATATGCAAAAAAAGGCGTGCTGAAATTCGATCCCAGTGTACATCCCTATAAAATCGCCTACCATGATCCCTGCAATATTGCCAGGAAATCAGGGGGATATGATGCACCCAGAGAGCTGCTTTCCATGGTCTGCGACGGGGTTGTGGAACTGATTCCCAACAGGGAAGACGGTATCTGCTGCGGCGGCGGCGGCGGTATCCTCCAGGACAGCCACAGCACCCCGAAGAGAATGGTCACGGGCAAGCCCAAGGCAGACCAGATGAAAGCCACGGGTCTCCCCCATCTTGCCACAGCCTGTCTATCGTGCCATAGGCAGCTGGGTGAACTTTCCAAGCATTTTAAACTGGGAGTAAAGGTCGACACTGTAGCCTCCCTGGCATCAGACGCACTTATTTTATAAAAATCAAACCATGGTTTAAAATCATAGGGGGGGGATAAAAATGGAAAAAGTGCGAAGGGTAAAAAAGATTTTAAAGAGTATACCGGTTTTAGAGGGAGCCGGAGTTCACTTGAAAAGGGCTTTTGAAGAATATCAGAATAAAACTTTTTTAAAACACCAGACACCTTAATGAAAATCTTTCTGGTTTCGGATATATTCGGACGCACCCCAGCACTTGAAACCATTTGTAATAAATTATCAACGTCTTCTCCTGACATACAGATCATTGACCCATACAATGGGTTCAACCATAAATTTGAATCACAAACCCATGCCTATGAATATTTCATGGACAATGTGGGGTTAAAAAAATACCAACACATCCTGAAAAATAGGTTAACAAAATATGATGCAAATATTGTTCTGATCGGATTCAGTGTTGGAGCATCCGCCATATGGGGGATTTCTCATCAACCATCATTAAAACATGTACAAAAAGCTTTTTGTTTTTATGGTTCCCAGATAAGGCAAAACATCAATATTCATCCCTTATTTGACATTGAACTCATTTTCCCGAAACAAGAACCTCATTTTAATGTGGATGAACTCATAAACCTATTGCATAAAAAGGCTCTTGTCACCTGCATAAAAACAAATGGGCGCCACGGGTTCATGAATAAATTATCAACACATTTTAACCCGGACTTTTACAAAGACTTTATCCAACATTTAAGGACATATTTGGCCAGCTAAAAAACCGGAATCCTTAACTCTTTAGTATTTGTGATATGCTATCGGAGTTGGTCTTATGGTTCTAAATTACCTATTTGTAATTTAGTTTTTTTTCCCGAAAAAAAATTTAATAATAGCTTTACGACGGGACAGTAGAGCCAAAATGACAATACCGGCAAAAACATATTGAATCACATGAAATCGCTGTTCTAAAAAATCAAAACAGAAAAACCAAACAACGATTGCAGAAAAGGTTCCTGAACCTGTAGCACTGAAATTCTTGAACAGGTTAACCTTGAGCATATATCCAATCACAGAACCCATAACCGGCCCTGTAACCGGAAGGGGCAGCATTACAAATAGGAAAAGACCGATCCACCCATAAGACTCAACCTTGTCTTTTTGTTCTACTGCTTTTTGGGCAAGTCTCTGCATGAGGTTTGTTACCCATATTACTTTGATATAATTGTTAGTTGTCAATACAAAAATTGAATATGTAAAACAGACAATTAATGCCTCAAGATAAAAGTTATACACAATTGTGACGACCGGACCGAATCCATTCATGATGCAGAGCCCAATTCCTGCAGCTCGTCCCCCGAAACTATGGACAAAAAAGGTCAGACCTAATGTTTTTGCGATTTCAATATCGATAGTCGCAAAGTACCCGATTACAATTAAAAGCAATAAGGAAAGCAGTAGACCTGTTAAAAGGATTTTACCTTCGTTGGTGTAAAACAATTTTTGCTTCATATGGGTTCAGATACTCTTTTTATGCATAGTCTATTCAATTATATTAACCGGGATGTTATAAAAGAAGCTGTTGCTAAAGTCAAGAATAGAATAAGGCTATGACATATTAATTACATTAATTCAATAGCTTGAACTAATATATCTAAAACATCAATTCTTTGAACACCCGAAAACAGATGACTAAGCCCTAATGTTGCAACGTTAGGGTAAGCTTAAGGTCATCTGGAAATGTGAAATACACTCTGATAATTGACAAAGCCTCTTAAGACGTGATATCCTTTGTCTTACTTATGCAATATGCATTGGTGGACTGGGGGAGCCGGAGCACATCGGCTGAGAGGAAACTGTTCTTAGTTTCGACCCCTGGAACCTGATCCAGGTCATGCTGGCGAAGGAAAGTCACTTTCTTCTCACACCCTGGATTCATATCCGCCTTTTTTTATTTGCACAGATTTGATCAACTTTTTATAAAAGGGTGGCTAAGGTTTACATGCTCCAGATTGTTTCTGCCACAAAATTCTTTAAAGGCCAAAAGATTTTCTCAAAGCTTGATCTCACAGTTGCTAAAGGCTGTTTTCATGTTATCGTAGGGCCTTCCGGCTGTGGCAAAAGCACCTTATTTGATGGACTAACAGGGGTCTTCCCATTGGATGAGGGAAGTCTGTCATGGAACCATGAAACTCTTTTAAGCCTTAAGGATCACGCTTCTTATATGCAGCAAAAGGATATGCTTTTGCCCTGGTTTTCTCTTTTGGACAATGCATTGCTGCCGGCTAAAACAGGCGGGCAGGATATAAAAAAAGCAACAAAGCAGGCACGCAGTCTTTTCCAACGCCTGGGGCTTAAAGGGTATGAATCCCATTTTGCAAGCCAGGTGTCCGGGGGCATGCGCCAGAGATGTGCCCTGGTCAGGACCCTGATGTTCAACCGGGATCTGATTCTGCTGGATGAACCTTTGTCCGCACTGGACACCATTACCAGAAGAAGTCTTCAATCTCTTCTACTGCTGCTCCAGACCGAGTTTAAAAAAACCATTCTCATGATAACCCATGACATTGAGGAAGCCCTGCTCCTTGCAGATGAGATTTATCTGTTCAGTAAAAGGCCCATGTCCATCTCCCGGCATTTTGTCCTGGATTCACCCAAACCCAGAAAATTTAATGACCCCACATTACTGAACATTAAAGCAGATGTTCTGGATAAACTTGAGGGGGATTTGATCCATGAACAGGGTTAATCTTTTGGCAGTGCTTTTTATGGGCCTGATCCTTGGACTTTGGGAAGTATTTGTCCGAATCATGGCTGTACCCATATTTATCCTCCCACCCCCTTCAAGCATATTTGCAGTTGCCCTTGTCCAGGCACCCTTGATTTTGCCCCATGCTTTGGTCACCTTGACGGAAATCGTTATGGGTATTGGCCTGGCAGTGTGCACAGCTATCCCCCTGGCCATTGTCATGTTTGCCAAACCAACCCTGGAAAAGGCTTTTGCCCCATTTCTTGTGGCATCCCAGGCCATACCCGTGTTTGCTATAGCCCCGCTTCTTGTGGTCTGGCTTGGCTATGGGATTGCCTCAAAAGTATTCATGGCCTGGATTATTATTTTTTTCCCCATCTGCGTCAGTCTTTTAGAAGGGTTTAAAAGTTGTGATCCTGAGTTCAGGGTATTGTTCCGCCTCATGGGGGCATCCTTTTTTAAAACCTTGAGGCTGCTGTACTGGCCCTGGGCCCTGCCACGTTTTTTTGCAGGATTAAAAGTGGGGGTGACCGTGGCCACCATCGGTGCTGTGATCGGTGAATGGGTGGGTGCCCAGCAGGGACTTGGATTTCTCATGATTCAGTCAAATGCCAGGCTTCAAGTGGATATCGTTTTTGCCGCCATTCTGTGGCTCACTGCCATGGGTCTTGCCATGTGGTGGCTGGTGGGCATTTTGGAAAAAAAAGTCATAACATGGAAATAATTTAGGAAATATAATGATGAAAAAAAAGATTTTAAGTATTATTTTAGCACTCAGCTTGCTGGGGAGTTTTGCCCATGCAGCAGAAAAAAGTTTAAGTCTTATGCTGGACTGGTTTCCCAATGTGGATCATCTGCCCATTTATGTGGCACAAGAAAAAGGATATTTTTCTGACCAGGGCATTGAGGTTCGCATCGTAAGCCCGTCTGAAACCTCTGATGCCCTGAAACTTGCTGCCTCCGGCAATATGGATCTTGCAGTGTCCTACCAGCCCCAGACCATTATTGCAAAAGATAAGGGGCTTTCCATCAAGGTTGTGGCTCCCCTGGTGGTTCACCCCTTGACAACCCTTCTCTTTCTTGAGGGTAAGGGCATTAAAACGCCAAAAGATTTGTCACATAAAAAAATAGGTTATACCGTACCAGGGCTCATGGATGTGCTGTTGGAAGCCTTTGCCTCAATCAACAAAATCCAGGACTACACCCCTGTAAATGTTGGGTTTACAATCCTGCCCGCCCTAGTTTCCAATAAAGTGGATGCTGTAATGGGACCTTTTAAAACCTATGAAACCGTCAGCATGATCCAGCACGGGTATAAGGCCGAGTTTTTTGAACTGGAAAAATGGGGAATCCCGGATTACGAAGAATTAATTATTGTCTGCGGACCAAAAACCCTGGAGAAAAAACCAATGGCTGTAAAAGGATTTGTCCAGGCTCTGGAAAAGGCATTTGCCTATACAATGGCCCATCCTGAAGATGCCCTGGCAACCTATCTTTCTGCCGTACCACAGGCAGATAAAAAAATCGAAACCCAGGCGTTTAAACTTACCCGACCCTATTTTGCCGTCAAACCCGGACATGATCTCGACAAATGGCAGGCCTTTGCCGATTTTGCACTGGAATATGGCCTCATTAAAAATAAAGTGGATGCAAAAACGCTTATCCATAACTGGAAATAAGGAGAATCCCAATGACTATCAATGCGTCAAGTATTTTTAAAGATATTGAAAAAATAAGAACAAATGCTCCTCTGGTCCATAATATCACCAATTATGTTGTTATGAACACTACTGCCAATGCCCTGTTGGCAATTGGCGCTTCTCCTGTTATGGCCCATGCCCTGCCTGAAGTGGAAGAAATGGCAGGGATTGCAGGGGCTCTGGTCATTAATATCGGAACCTTGAGCGATGATTGGATTAAGGCCATGTTCAAGGCTGCCAAAATAGCCAAATCAAGACAGATACCCATTGTTATAGATCCTGTGGGCGTCGGAGCCACCAAATACAGGACCAGCACGGCCAGACAACTTATCCAGGAGTCCACACCCTCCATTATCCGGGGAAACGGTTCGGAAATCATGGCCTTGTGTAAACAGGATCAGAAAACCAAAGGTGTGGACAGCACCAGTGCCTCGGATCAAGCCATTGATTCAGCCAAATCCCTGGCCCGAGAATTTGGTAGTGTGGTCTGCATAACAGGAGAAACAGACTATATTGTCTCACAGAAAAATATTATCCAGGTGAAAAACGGCCATGCCATGATGCCCCGTGTCACTGGCCTTGGCTGTACTGCCACAGCTCTTTGCGGTGCATTTGCAGCAATAAATCCAGAAGTTGACAAGGCTTCTGCCCACGCTATGGCAGTTATGGGTATTGCAGGGGAAATGGCTGCCCAAACTGCCCAGGGACCTGGGACTCTACAGGTCAATTTTATTGATGCCCTTTACAAATTGTCTGAATCCAATATCAAGGAACTCTTTAAGGTTTAAGGTAGATTATGAAAGGTATTTATCTTGTAACAGACCAAAAGGCCTGTATTGAAAACTCTTTTGAAACCATTGTTTCAGATGCCGTCAAAGCTGGTGTTTGTTGTGTTCAGCTCAGGGAAAAACAAGCCGGCACTCGACTGTTTCTAAAAAAAGCCCTTGATCTTATGTCCATTCTAAAACCTGCAAAAATCCCCTTGATCATAAACGACAGGATAGACATTGCCTTGGCAGTAAATGCCCAGGGTGTTCATCTTGGCCAGAGCGATATGCCCTATACCCATGCCAGGAGGCTCATGGGCCCTTCGGCAATCATCGGGCTGTCCGTGGAAACATGGAAAGATGTGGAAAAAGCCCAGGACCTTGATGTGGACTACCTAGGTGTCAGCCCTGTATTTTCAACCCCCACCAAGACAGATACCAAAACCCCATGGGGCATTAAAGGACTTGAAAAAATAAGTAAATATTCTTGCCACCCCCTTGTGGCCATTGGCGGAATTAATGAGTCCAATGCCCAAAAAATTATTAAAGCCGGTGCCCATGCCATTGCAGTGGTATCGGCCATCTGTTCATCAAAAAATGCATTTGATGCAACCAGACAACTGGTCAATCTTTTTGAAAAAAGCCAACAGTTTGAAAAAAACCAACAGGGGGAAAAATCATGAAATCATATTTCAGGGCATTGACTATTGCAGGTTCAGACAGTGGCGGAGGAGCCGGAATCCAGGCCGACCTGAAAACATTTTCCGCCCTGGGCTGTTTTGGAATGTCTGCCATTACTGCGCTTACCGCCCAGAACACCCGTGTGGTTACAGGGATTTTTCCGGTTCCAGCACAATTTATCGGTCAGCAGATAGATGCAGTCCTGGATGATATTGGCACGGATGCAGTCAAAATAGGTATGCTTCATTCCCCGGAAGTCATTGAAATTGTGGCCAAAAAACTTGTCCAATGGAAGTGTTCAAATGTTGTTCTGGACCCTGTTATGATTTCCAAAAGCGGGGATAAACTGCTGAAAAGTGATGCTGTTAACGCATTGAAAACCATTCTTATTCCCAAAGCATTCATCATCACACCCAACCTGCCTGAAGCTTCGGTGCTACTTAACAGGGAGGTTGAAACCCTGGAAGACATGACGCTTGCAGCAAGGGATCTTGCTGATCTGGGCTGTGACAATGTTCTGCTGAAAGGGGGTCATCTTGCCCAAGGGGACAGTTGCGATCTTTTATTTCAAAAGGGAAAAAATACTCTGACAAAACTGTCCGGCGAACGCATTGATACACTCAATTCTCATGGTACAGGCTGCTCTTTGTCCTCGGCTGTCTGTGCCAATCTTGCCAAAGGTGTCCAGCTTGAAATTGCCGTCCAAAATGCCAAGGCGTATATTACGGGTGCTCTTTTTGCTGGTGCAGAATATACCACGGGCAAAGGCCATGGACCGGTGAACCATTTTTATGACCTCTGGCCTTAAGGGCTCACTCAAAAATAATTAGAGAACAACCATGTCTTCTATTTTCTGTAACTGTCTTTCTAAATCCTGGGATTTTTTCTTGTTATTTTGTTCTTCAAGCCGTTCCTTTATCGATTCAAACATCTTTTTTAGCGATGGTAGAACCTCTTTTTTAAAGGTTTCTTTTTGCTTGGCTGAAAATTTTGAAACTTGATTAGCAAGCTCATCTATCTTTTTATGGAACGCATCAGTGTTAAAGGTATCTATATATTTTTCAAGTTGACTCACAAGCTCGTTATTTTGATTTTTAATACTTCCCATTACCTTTTTTAACTCTTCCCCGGCCCTGGCGATTTTGTATTCTAAAAAGGTAATTCCTTTCACCGAAGATCCTGATTTCAAAGATGTTTTATCTTTTTGTTCTAAAGAAGAGACAGCAACAATATATGCATTTGAATTCTTTGAAAAAATATTGCTCATCAAAACAAATGGTGTGGTCTCATATATCTTTTCTTTATATTTTTTTGCAATAACGAGTTCCACTTTGGACATTTGAGACTCAACCAAAGATACTTTTTTTACCTGCCCTATTAATACTTTTTCACCATTTGGTTCTTCTGCCAAATATATTTCACTACCTTGAATGAGATTTCTATGATTCTTATAGGATACTTCAATCACCAAATCTTTTTGAAATAATGACATGAAATTGGACAGCGGGTTTGCAAAACTATGGTTATTAAAACCTAAAACGATAATAACGAATAAAATAATCTTTAAATAATTTTTCATTTTACATTCCTTAATTCACTTTATTATGGATAAATGTTTTACATAATTTTAAATTTGTGTAAAGAAATATTCAATTTTATTTTACAAAGCAAAATCAAATAAATCCGGTCTCCTTAAATTTTTATGCATCACAAAGAATATTCCGGCTAAGATCTTGCAAACAATTTTCAAGGACCAAACAGGCCGGGAGTATTTTTCTTAAGGTTGTCTACATCTGTTTAAACAGATGTTCATAGGATCTGCTGACAGCAATGGTGTGAGTGGTCTCATTAAAGCCGATTATCATTTGATTTGTAAAAGAACGTTTTATAGCCTGGATTTTTTCGATATTGACAATGGCACTTCTGTGGACCCTCCAGAATTGTTTTGGCTCAAGATCATTTTCAAGATCTTTAATAGGGGTTTTGATTAAAAATTCATTTGCAGCGGTCTGTACAATTGTGTATTTATCTTCTGCTTTAAAATACAGCACCTGGGAAACGGGAACAAATCTGAGATCTGTTCCTGTTTTAACTTTTATCAGCCTTAAATATTCAGGAACATCCTTATTTTCCAGCACTTGGATAATTTTTTTCATTTTCAAATCAAATTCAAGGGGTTGCTCCTGCCCGCCTAATTGTTTTTTTAACCGGTCAATCGTTGTTTTCAGTCTGTTTTGGGTCAGAGGTTTCAAAATATAATCCACAGCTTCACTTTCAAATGCCTGAACCGCAAAGTGATCATAAGCCGTAATAAAGACTATTTTACAGGTATTGGACACTTTTTTCGCAACGTTTATACCTGTCATTCCCGGCATTTTAATATCAAGGAATGCAATGTCCGGCTTTTCAAGTTCTATGAGTGATACAGCTTGAATGCCGTTTTGAGCCTGCCCCAATATTTTCAATTCAGGCCATAACCGTTCCAATAATAAGGTTAACCCCTTTCTTAAATTTTCTTCATCATCGGCAATAATGGCAGTGATTTGTTTCATAACTGCACCCGGATGATGGCTTTTATCCCCGTAGGATTATTTTGTTTCAATATTAAGCTTGCTGCACTTCCATAGATATTTTCAAGCCGTTGACTCACATTATTGATCCCGATACCTGCCTTATCTGCATCTTCATCAAGGCCTTTACCCGTATCTGTAATCACGATTTCAAGAACATTTTCATCAACCGTGCAATCTATTATAATGGTCCCACCGGAAATTTTAGGCTCTAGTCCATATTTAATGCTGTTTTCAACAAGCGGCTGAATGACTAATGGCGGAAAGGCAAAGTCTGATTTATTGGTATTATCATTGATTTGATAGCTAAGCCTGTTTCCCATCCTGATTTTGAATATTTCAAGGTATTTGCGGGTAAGATCAAGTTCCTGGGCAAGTGTGATCATTTCCTGCCGGGTTCTTTGCAGAGAAATTCTTAAATATTCATTGAGATCGATGAGCATCTGTCTGGCTTTTTCAATATCAATATCAAAAAGTGAAATCACGTTTGCAAGTGTATTAAATAGAAAATGGGGTTCTATCTGTGCCTGTAAAAGCCTCAATGTTGTCATTGCAGCTTCTTTTTCCATGGTCAAC
>JABIYQ010000035.1 GCA_018702715.1 Desulfobacula sp.
CCTTTATTAGCAGCTTCCATAATTCCACCACCACCGCCTGTAATAACAGAATATCCTTTTTGGGCAAATAATGCGGCAAGGTTTTCCGCTTTTTGATAATATGGGTGGTCAATATTTGTTCTTGCAGATCCGAAAATAGATACGGCAGGACCCAGCTTGTATAGAGCGTCAATTCCTTCAACAAATTCTCCCATGATTTTAAATAACCGCCATGACTCACCGGTTTTAAAATCATTAATAGGATATATTCCGTTGGTATGATTTTTTTCCATGTTGATTATTCCAATACCTTTCTTATTATTAAACCTGTTACATTGATGGAATCTGGTAAAATAAGCCTATACATGTTATTAAAGGTTTTGATTCACAGGCCTATCATACAATAATATAATCGTCAATTACAAGCTGGCCCTTATATTGAATATAAGGTTATGCCAACATTGACATTTATCCCAGAAAGATATAAAAAAAGAAAAAATTTTCATAGAAAGAATAAAGATTGAATTACAAAAGAATAATTGTTCGCAGAACATCAATTAAGAATGAACTTGGAATGCACGCAAGACCGGCCTCTAAAATCGCACAAATGGTTGATTCTGCACACTCTGATGTATGGATTTGTGCAAATTCAACAAAAGTTGATGCAGCAAGTGTAATAGACATACTCACTTTGGGTGCTGTGAAAGGAACAAAGGTTGTGATTGAAATTGAAAATCAGGAAGATGAGATGATTCTTGATCAGATTTTTGATTTTTTTGAAGCCGGTTTTGGAGAAAAATAAAGATGAATGTATCAAAGTCAGAACAGATAATTATCAAGGGAATAGGCGGATCACCGGGTATTTGTATTGGAAAGGCCTATATCGTTGATAGAGAAGGTGTCAATATTACTAAAAGATATCCGGTCAGTGATATCATGGTACCTAAAGAAATAGACCGATTCAAACAGGCAGTTTCAAAAGCAAAAAAAGATCATGCCAAAGTAATTGATTCCCTTGATAAAGATTTGGGAGAAAATTTAAATATTCTTGAGACCCATATGGTGCTCTTTAAAGATAAGATGCTTTATGGCAAGACCATTGAAACCATTTCCAAAGATAAAATCAATGCTGAATGGGCATTGAGAAAAGTATCAAGAAAAGTAAAAATCATGTTCCAGCAGATTGATGATGTCTATCTGCAGGCAAGGGTGAATGATATTGTTCAGGTATCAGACAAAATCATGTCATATCTTGTTGGAGCCCAGGATATTAAGATTTCAGATATAAACAAACGCGTAATCATTGTTGCCCATGATTTATCCCCTGCTGATACCAGTCAGATACAGCTTGAACGGATAAAAGGGTTTGTTACTGACCGCGGTGGTAAAGATTCCCATACAAGTATTATCGCAAAATCACTTAGAATCCCTTCAGTTTTAGGGTTAGGCATTGCAACTGTCAGTGTTAAAAATGATGACTTTTTAATAGTTGATGGTTCTTCTGGAACACTGATCATCAATCCTGATGAAGATACACTCTTTAAGTATGAAGAGCGTATGGTAAAGTTTGAAGAATATAGAGCGGGTTTAGAAAGAGAGACCCATCTGCCTGCTATAACAAAAGATGGCATCTCTTTTAATCTCATGGCCAATATTGAGCTTGTTGAAGAAGTGGTTGCTGCAAAAGATTATGGGGCCGTAGGTATTGGTCTTTTTAGAACAGAATTTTTATATCTGGATTTAAAACGGTTTCCAACAGAGGATGAGCTTTTATGTAAATACAAGGAACTTGTCGAATTCATGAGTCCACAGAGCGTTACTATCAGGACACTTGATATTAATGGAGATAAGGTTAATCCATATTTGGCAACCATTGAGGAGGCCAATCCTTCTTTAGGGTTACGAGCAGTCAGGTTCTGCCTTGAAAATGAAAATATTTTTATTACACAGTTAAAAGCGATCTTTAGGGCAGCGGCATTTGGAAATATAAAATTATTGATTCCCATGATTTCCTGTGTTGAAGAGATTATCCAGGTCAAACAGGTAATGAACAAAGCAATCCTTGAACTTGAATTTGAAGATAAAATTTTTAATATGGATATTCCTTTAGGAGTCATGATTGAAGTTCCATCCGCTGTAATGATTGCAGAACACCTTGCAGAACATGTTGATTTTTTTAGTATTGGAACAAATGATCTGATTCAATATTCCATGGCCATTGACAGGAGCAACAGAATGGTAGCCCACCTTTACCAGGCACTGAATCCTGCTGTGCTAAAAATGATTAAAATGACTTATGATGCAGCAAAGAAAAAAGGGATTGATCTTGTAATGTGTGGTGAAATGGCAGGAGATCCAATGAATATACCCGTTCTAGTTGGTATTGGCCTGACTGATTTTTCCATGAATTCAGCCGCCATTCCGGCGGTTAAAAGAATGATTCGAGATCTTGATACTAAAAAAGCAAGAACTAGTGTGGAAAAAATAATGACCCTAAATTGTGTCCAGGAAATTTCTGATTTTATTTTAAAAGAATACAAAGAAATACTTCCTTTTGGTGAAGCGGATGAATAATCAATGAATTCAGAATTTATTAAAATAATTGCCACCAATAAAAAAGCCTATTACACCTATAAAATTGAATCGGAATATGAGGCTGGAATTGTTTTGGTTGGAACTGAAGTTAAGTCTATGCGTGAGGGAAGAGTCAGTTTTCAAGATGCTTATGCAGATATAAAAAATGGTGAGATCTTTTTAAGACAACTGCATATTTCACCATACAAATATGCGTATTACAGCAATCACGAATCCCATAGAACAAGAAAGCTTTTACTTCATGGATATGAAATTAAAAAACTTTGGAGTAAAATTAAAGAAAGAGGTTATACTCTTATCCCGCTGAAAATATATTTTAAAAATGATAAAATTAAAGTACAGATCGGTCTAGGACGGGGTAAAAAATTATACGATAAAAGGCAAGCTATCAAACAAAAAGATGTAAAAAGAGACCTGGACCGAGAACGCAAAAAATACTCATAAAGGGAAACAATTTACCCGTCCCATTAATATTGTGGGCTTGCGGATATTGACTTTTCAAGCTTTTTAAACTATGATGTCAGAACACTTGATCTTTTACAATTGGGGGCGAAATGGCTTCGACGGAGATTTTGAAGTCTATGGTAGCATACCGAGTCTTTTGTCAGCTCGTGAAATTGGCAATGCATAAACATAATCGCAGACGATTATAATTACGCTGTAGCTGCGTAGAGCAGCTTCCGTCCTGCTGAAATCCTTCTTGCAGATTTCAGGTCAGGGCGTCGACTTTGCAAGACCGCCTTTTAAGGGTGTCTGAACCTTAAAGGTTAAACTTTTCAGGCTATATTGTTATGTATCCATCTCATAGGAGACATCACAACTAATTTTAAATTTTGAGATAAGTATGTAGAAGCCTGGGGTGATCGTTTTCGGACGCGGGTTCAACTCCCGCCGCCTCCACCAATTTTATGCAATGATTTCAATTAGTTAGTCTTTTTTTCCAGGGTCAAAAGGTTGTTCGGTCGTTGTTCGGTCCCCCCTTGGATCTTTGCCACGTTTTGGTTACCGATTATTGCCTCGTTTACGTCCGGTAACATATACCTTTTGAAAGCGTCTGAAGCGTGGCCGGTTACACCCCTTTGAATTTGTTCAGGGGTCATAAGTTGACCAAGGGCCGTGACTGTTGAATGTTTTGTGCCGCCGTATAAATCCACGTTTTCAATGCCTACATTTTTACATGCCTTATCCCACCAAACTTTAAAATATTTGGGGCCGAATCGTTTGCCGGCCTTAGTTCCTTTTTTTGATTTTAGATGCCGGAAAAAAAACATACCCGGCAAGCCTTTCGGATTCCATAAAGATTCGATCAATTGGCAATCCTTTGGGGCCAGATGGACAAATTTCCCCTTGTCCCCTTCCTTGGGGTCAGGAAAAAAAATCCAACCGTCTGATAAATTTATATGCCCCTCTTTGATATCCCGCATTTCACCTGGGCGAACTTTTGGATACATGGAAAGTAATTTAACCCCCAACCAAATACGAGGGTTTTCGTTTTCAGTAATCTCCCACAATTCGTCAAGAATTTTTTTCTGGTCTTCCATTTTAACAATGGTCCGCCAGCCCAATTTGTATGTGATGTCTGGAAACCCCGGCATTTCCAATTTGCTTTTTCTTTTTTCCCGCTTAACAACCCATGCCCAAAAATCATGTAAAACGGTTTTATAATTTGCCAGGGTTTTGTTACCCCTGCCTTTTTTTATTTTTATAAAAAAATCATCTATTTCACTTTCCATAATATCTTTAATTTGCATCCGGTCCCATTCTTCCCCGGCTTTACCTAAAACCATTCCGATGTGGACTTTCTGCTTATCTGTAATGTCTTTTACGTCTTTTGATTTTAAAAATTTTTCACGCAAAGCCAGGAAGGAAAGCGGTTGGGTTTTTGCCCATTCCCTTTGATCAAACACTTTACCCTGGTCAAGTTGATATCTCAAAGAGGTCAGATGTCTTTCCCCTTTTTCTACGGTTTTAAATCGCTTAGTATGGGACCGGCCAAACCGGACAATGCACAATCCTGTCCATTTGACTTCTAGGTGGATGGGGCATTGCAGAAAGCCCCGGCCTTCTATATGGTTTAATTTTCCCGGCTGTCCTTTCTGGGCACAAAAAAAACATTTTTGTTCGGTGTATATCCGACCTTGCATACAAAGTCCCTCCCCAAAAGAATAATTGTTGCCTGCATCCATCTTGGGTAAATTGTTGGGAAATGTCAAGGGGTTACTCCTTTGTATATTAAGTTGAAACCATCTTTTACTGGCTAATGCACTCAAAAAAGAGCGTTTTAACCCTTATAGTTTCCCAAATGGGAAAAGTCAAGAGATTCCTTTTTGGGAAAAAAAATGGGAAAAGAGTTGACAAGTCTTTTTTTGTTCTGTAAATAGGATTTATGGGAAAGAAAAGTCTAATACAAAATTCAAGCAGAGAGAACGGGGAGGGCAATAGGTTATGAGAAAAAATGAACTGAAGCTTTTATTCGAAAAAATAACGGTTTTTGTTGGCAACACCCTTATCTACAAAGGCAAGGTAGAAAGGTGGACAGACAAAGAAATTTCGGAGAAGTGTGGAATCCCACAAAACAGATTGACTGAAATTAAAAATTTTAAAAAATACAATCGACCAATTAACGAAACATTTTTGGCAGCATTCATAGGGAGTGGTATAGTGAGCATATCTGAAATTCAAAAAGGGGTAGATCTTAACCAGGCAGAAGATAAATATATTGGCACACTGAAGTTTTATGAAGACAAAAAACTTAGAAAGGAGGTTACGGCAGCTTTTGATGATGGAATTGACGTTATTGAGCTTATCCGGCTTGAGAGAGAAAGAAGAGGAAAGGGTTAGTCCTGTGTTCTCTGCTCAAAAAATAGAGAATTTGCCGTGGAATTTTTTTGCGGGCTTTCTTTCCCAAAAAGGAACCCAATTGGTTTTTTAATAGATTTTGTGTAATTTTATACTTAATTTGTCGGTTTGTATATAGGTAGAAATACCTACTACATAACAATAATGGGAAAAAAGGAGATTTAATGACATTTGAAATTGGAAATATTTGCCCTGCAAATTTAGACTGGAAGGCTCAAAAAATTGTGTTTTACGGTCCACAGGGCTTGGGGAAAACGACGTTTGGTTCAACTTTTGAGGCCCCAATACTGGTGAGGACTGAGGATGGAGCTTGTGCTATCGACGTCCCCACTTTCCCTCAATTGGTAGAAAGTTTTGCTGATATGGAATCCGTAATAAATGCACTGCATGGTGACCATATCTATAGAACAATGGTTGTGGACTCTCTTGATTGGCTTGAACCTCTAATCTGGGCAAAACAGATACAAGAAAGGCCTTTGTCGGACAAGGGGATTGAAATTAACAATATAGAGGATTATGGATATGGGAAAGGATACGCCATGGTCGATGATTGGTGGCGATACCTACAGGGCGGGTTTGATAGCTTGCGGATAAACAAAGGCATGAGCATCGTCCTTGTTGCCCATTCTGAGATTAAGACCCATACACCCCCAGAGACAGATCCATATGACCGGTATCAAATTAAGCTGCATAAAAGGGCCAGTGAATTCTGGCAGGAATGGGCAGACATGGTTTTGTTTGCAAATTATAAAACCGTCGTAAAAAAAACAGAGACCGGGTTCAATAAAGAAGTCAAAAGAGGTACCGGATCTGGAGAAAGGGTGGTCTATACAGAAGAGCGACCAGCATACCGGGCAAAAAACAGGTGGGGATTGCCGGCAGAAATTTATATAGGGCAAGATAAGGGTTGGGCAGGATTCCATGCAGCACTGAATAAGGCCACGGATGGCAGGTATCAACAATCCGTTGAAAAAAGCGCAGCCACCGCATAGCCGCGCCTTTTTTTTGATTAACCTTTTCCCAAATAGGAAACAATAAAGGAAAAAAACAATGATAGATTTTAACAATGCACCGGCGCAAAAGACCGGGGGCGGAACGATTCCACCCAAAAGTGTTGTCCTGTTGAAAATGACAATCAGGGAGCCAAGCTCAAACAAAGCTTATGAACACCACCCTTTGATTACCATGTACTCTTCTGGGCTCCTGGGTCTTGATTGCCAGTTTGATGTTGAATGCGGGACCTTTGAAGGCAATAAAATATGGGAAAACCTTTTTCTTTGCCCGGAATTTCAAACAATTCAAATGACAAAGGGGCAAAAGGGCATTTGTGAAGGGTCTTTTGCTAAACTACGGGCAATTATAGAGGCTGCCAGGGGGATAGACCCTAACGATAGCGCCCCTGCCTCTGTCAATGCTCGAAATATTAACGATTGGGTTGATTTTCAAGGGATGCGGTTTCCCGGCATGATGGGCATTACTAAACCCAAATCAGGGGATGTTTATCTGAATAATTCCCTTATGAGGGTCATCACTATGGAAAAAGAAGATTACAGCGTGGTTATGGGTGGCGGAGAATATATTTCTGACTTGCCTTTGCCTGCAATCCCGGAGTCAAGCCATACGACAGGAACATCGGGGGCAGCCAAAAAGGGATACCAGGCCCCATCGAACACCGGCCAACAACAACAAAACTTTAATCCCGGCGGGCAGCAAAGCCAACAACAGGCAGGAACCGGGGGCGGCCCGGCATGGGCGAAATAACTTCTTTTTTTTGATTAATGAATTCCCAAATGGGAAACAATAAAGGAAAAAATAATGCCGAAAATGGAAAAAGTTACAGTCGATTCAATCTCAAACGGTGCTGCCGTTGAAAGGTTAAATCTTGAGCTACAAACCGTTTTAGAAAACATTTTAGACGCGAATACGAGTCCTATTGCTATCCGTGAAATTAACCTCAAGGTAAAGATCAAGCCGTCTGATGATAGAAGCGTTGCGTCGGTTACTATCCAGGCTACATCAAAGCTGGCTCCGGTAATTGAACACATCACACAGCTTTACATCGGCACGGATATTCACGGGACGCCGGAGGCAAGCGAAGTAATACAGCCGACACTGTTTCCGGAAATAGACAATATAACCCAAATGAAAAAGGGAGGCACGATTAATGATTAAAGAAGCCATTGAGAAGATTATTTCTTTGAAACAGCCGGAAGCTATCACGATTGACGGGAAAACGTACAGGAAAGACGAATACAGTCCTTTGCTGGATACTTATCCTGATGCCCTTGAAATCAACAATCTTACCGGCATCGTTGATTTCATCAATAACAATCCTGAATCTTGGAAAGACCTTTTTATCCATGTCCGGGATTTTAACCGGGTCGTTTTGTACCAATCCATGGCAGGTCCTTTCAACCAAAGGAATGCTATCGCTATAGCTCGATCCCGTCCTTGCGAGTTTGCTTTTGGCAGACAGATGAGCGTTGAGGAATTTATCATTTCATTAAGAGGGCAGTTTGTCCCTTCTGATGATCTGTCCTATCTCCTGACCTTCGTCAGCGGTGTCAAAATAGACAAGAACGCAAAAGTTGAAGACGACGGCGTTTCTCAAACTATTACCGCCAGACAAGGGACGTCTTCCCTAATGACATCGACACCCATCAAACCACTGGTGGGCCTTAAGCCATTCAGAACCTTGAATGAAATTGATCAGCCTGCAACGGATTTTGTTTTCAGGTTAAAGATTGGGGCTGATGATGTTCCATATTGTTCCCTGCATAGTTGCGACGGAGAAGGATGGAAGCAGGTTGCAATCCAAAGCATTAAATCTTTTTTCGAACAAAAGCAGATCGAATTGCCTATCATAGCGTAACCCAGACAACATAAAGAATAACCCGTGAGATAAGCCCGTCACAGGTATGGCGGGCTTATAAAAAGGAGAGAATAAATGGATAATCGTCGTGGATGGGGAAACAAAGCATATAACGAAGCCCCTGGTCAAACATTTAAACCATTAAAAGAAACTGCCCCGAACGTTATAGACCCCCAAGAAGCAGACATCACCAGGAAATTTGAAAGTCTGCCGACAGAGGAACTCTCTGGCATCGAAGAGGCAGACCCGATAGAAGTAAGCCCTCTTGTCCAGTTTGATATTCAGCGGGCTGCCCTCAATAAAATAAAAGGATATCAGTCGATTGTTGTTAATGTGGAAGATCCTGAAACTGTTAAGAAAGCAACAAAGGCAAAAACGGAAGTCAGGGCATTAAGATTAAAAGTCCAGAGACGGCAAAAAGAAATTGATACGGATCTGGTCAGCAAAAGAAAGACCTTAAAGACCGACGCTTTAACCATCACCAGCGAAATAAAAATAACCGAGGATTATTTAAAAGCAGAGCTCCAAAAGGACATTGACCATAAAGCAAAGCTTGCCGAAGCTGCCCGGATAGAAGAGGCTGCCAGGGTTAAAAAAATTAATGAAAATATGCGGATACTCACGAATCATTGTGAACATGGCCTGCGGAGCGGGCTGGATGCCGCTGAGATTACCGAAAGGCTGGAAACCTTAGAAGGGTTAATGATCCCTAAAGAAGTTTTTCAGGAAAAATATCAAGTAGCCTGTGACCTTTTGGGGCATGCAATATCCACTGCAAAAGAAAACCTTGATGCAAGGCAAAAATGGGAAGCCGAAGAAGTCAAAAGACAGGAAGAACTGGCGGCACTGGAAAAGCAAAAAGAAATCAATGGCCAGGTTGCATGGTTCAATAAGGCTTTTGGATGGGGTGCAGATCTTCTTGATATGGAAGACAGCCTTGAACTTCTTGAAAACAGCACATTTGCCGATCATCTTTCGGAAATGATAGAAGGCCAAAAGATACAGGCGCAAGATATCCTTGTCGCTGCCAGGGCGGCCAATGCCGAAAAGGAACGTATCCGGATAGAGACAGAAGCTTTTGAAAAGGCTGAAAAAGAAAAGGCTGCTGCTTTAAAAACGGAAACGCCAGAACCGGAACCGGAACCAGAAGAAAAAGAAGAAACCATCAAAGAAGTCCTTCCTAAAAAGGTCAGCACATGGGCCACGCCAAAAGATATCTCGTCGGAGCCGGAAGAAGAAACACGGCATTTGGAACCCTTGAGACAAGAACAGATCGAGGGGGCTAAGACCAGATTAAACAACATTAAAAAAATTGCAACCAAGAGCTATAAAGGAGAGATGGTCCTTTCTCTTTCGAACAAAACACATTCTCTTAAAATCATGGAAAGCACCGACGGGTTGATACACGCCTTGAAGTTCATCGAAGACAAGCTTGAAACCCGCATAGAGCAATTAAAAAATGAAATGTAGGGAATGCGGTTGCCAAATGAGGATTAAAGGTTACCGAGAGTGGCCTACCTTTACCTTGTATTTTTGGGTCTGTAAATGTGGGCACGAAACAACAACTATTGAGGAGAAATAGAATGATAAAGCTCAGAAAAGAGGATTTGATAATGTTTGTTGTGATGGCTTTTTTTATGGGCGTTTTTGCTGGTTACGCATGGCGGATGGCTCAAGGCCTCTAACGTGATCATATTAAGGCACAGGCAAAAGAAATTTGTCAAAAATAGCGTAGAGGTGTTAAAAAAACACAAAAACGCTTTGGGCGTTGCAGTTACCGGGTTTGGAAAAACCATTGCCTTGTCCGCTGTTATCGGGCAAAGAATCAATAAAAAGAAAAAAGCCCTTGTTATGGCACATAGGGATGAACTTACCCGACAAAACAGTACAAAATTTAAAAAAGTAAACCCAGAGATTTCTATCTCCTTATTTAATGCTGAACAAAAATCGTTTTTGGGCAGGACCGTTTTTTCCATGGTGCAAACATTGTCTATGGAGAAGCATCTTGTAAGCATGCGGCCGGTTGACCTCCTGGTAATTGATGAAGCCCATCATTCTGCAAGTGAAACTTACCAGAGGGTTATAGGCCGGGCTGTAGAATTGAACAATAAAGTTGAGATCTTTGGAGTAACTGCGACCCCGGAAAGATCAGACAAAAAAGGGTTAAGAAAAACTTTTTCCAAAGTTGCTGACATAGTATCTCTTCCTGAAATGATTCGGGCGGGGCACCTTGTCCCGCCAAGAGCCTTGGTTATTGATATCGGGACTCAAAAACAGTTAAAAAATGTTAAAAAAACTGCAAACGATTACGATCAAGCCGAAGTAGAGGCCATCCAGAACACAAAAATTAATAACGATCAGGTTGTCGTAAAGTGGCTGGAAAAGGCGAAGGACCGGCCAACCGTTATTTTTTCATCTACGATATCTCATGCCGAAGATGTTGTGGACGCTTTTCGGGAAGCCGGGGTCGACGCCAGAGCAGTACACAGCAAGATAGGAATGAAAAAGCGCCGGGAAACATTAGAAGCCTTTGACGCTGGAGATTTCCCTGTAATGGTTAACCCGGCAGTCCTTACCGAAGGATGGGATTGTCAAATAGTATCATGTATCATCCTTCTCCGGGAATCTTCCCACAAATCGGTTGTTATCCAGATGGTAGGCCGGGGATTAAGGAAAGTGGACCCGAATCTTTATCCAGGTGTTATCAAAACGGATTGTCTGGTTCTTGATTTTGGTATCAGTCTTTTAACCCATGGAAACCTTAATTCTGATGTGATCCTGAAAGACGACAAAGAGAGCGAAGAAAAAGAAAAGCAAAAAAAGGTATGTCCTAATTGTCAGGCCGAAATACCTATCCAAACTATGGTGTGTCCGTTATGCGGGTATGAATTCCAGGTTCAGCTTGATGAAGACGGCTTTTATGATGAAGCCCAGGAATTGCGATTGATCGAAATTGATCTTCTCAATATGAGTCCTTTTAGATGGGTGAATTTGTGGGATTCCGAAAAGATCCTGATTGCAAATGGTTTTGACGCTTGGGCATGTGTTTGTTCTGCCAATGGTGAAGATTGGTATTCTATTGGCGGCAAAGGCCGGGAAGTTAAGATTCTGGGTATATCAAACAGATCCGGGGCTATTGCGTCCAGTGATGATTTTATGCATCAAAACGAAAGCAATAGGACGGCAAAAAAGGCTGCCGCATGGCAGAATCAACCGGCCAGCCAGAAACAAATGCAAATGTTGGCAAGATTTGGAATGTGCCAGATACTCAGTAAAATTCAAGCAGCCGCTTATCTGACGTTTCATTTTAATAGATCTAAAATTGAAAGGTTTTTGGGGGTGTAGGGGAAACAAAATGGAAATAGACTTGAACAAATTAGCAGAATGGATAATGGAAAACAACCTGATGGACAAGCCCCTAAAAGATTTTACAAAAGAAGAAATACTCCAACTATTCGAGCAGGCAGAACTTGTCACCTATGTTGCTAACCAAGCCTATTCCCCTCCTTATATTAAAGAAAACGGAACATTAGTCATTCCCGCCGACGCCCACCCCAAGCATAAATATTGGGAACCCACAGGACAATCAATCAGGCAAACATTGCAAGAAATGGAGGTATCAGATGAGATTATGGAAAGATACGCGCCAAAAAGCGACAATGACTGATTGGCAAAAAGTAAACCTGGCGAAAAACAACATGGTTAAGATCAGCGAAAGAGTTTCCGGGGATCTTCTCATGGCAGGAATAACCAGGCCAATTATCATGGGTGTCATTTTAAATGGCACCAAAACTATTAACAAAGCGGCAAGACTTACGGCTTTTCTATTCCTTAATTATTTAGTGGTTATGAAGGGCAGGAGGGTCGTATCTGCAGTTTATTGGGAAGGAGTAATTGCATGAAAATTGAATATGAACAACCGGAGAAGGGGTGGCTTTTAACTGATTGCCCCCATGGCACCAGAATAACGATTCTTGCAGCCTGTAAGGTTGGGTCAATAGCCTGCACGGAAGATTGTCTCTATTTTATTAAAAATGACAAAGAGAATAGGGTTTTAACCTGTGGACATCCTCCCATTGAGGCCGGCAATGATTGATTTTAATAGAAAATTATCTATTTCTGAAAAAATCAACAAACAGATAGATACCGCTTTGGAACTTGAACGGTCTTTTCAGCCTTCCAGGGATTACATGGGCGGGTCCAGAATAGGGGCTTATTGTGAAAGGGCTTTACAGTATGAAATTACAAAAACCCCGGTTGACCCAGATAAAGATCTTACCGGGCGAATATTAAGGATCTTTGCTCGCGGCCATTGGATTGAATCTGTAATGTCCGAATGGCTTAAACTGGCTGGATTTGGGCTTGTAACGGGTCCAAAAGATGGTGGCCAGTTTGGGTTTGTCTCACACGACGGACACGTTAAAGGGCATACTGACGGAATTTTTGTTGCTGGCCCGGAACAATTAGGGCCGTGGCCAAGGCTATGGGAGTGCAAGGGTCTGGAACAAAAATATTTCCTGGCGCTGAAACGCAACAAATTACAAAAAGAATTTCCCACATATTACGGTCAATGCCAGTATTACATGGAGAATCTCAATCTAACCGATAACCCTGCTTATTTCTGTGCCGTCAATATGAACCGGATGGAAATTCATTGGGAAGAAGTAGAATACAACCCCGAATACGTTTCGATGTTGGACGCGAAGGCCGCCAGGGTAATCATGTCTTGTAAGGCCGGGGAGTTATTGCCAGGGGCCGGACAAGATCCGGACTTCTTTAAATGTAAAATGTGTAATTGGCATGACAGGTGTTTTTCTATCAAATAATAGACAAGGCAAAAAGCCATGACAAAAAAAATAGATTTTAAAGAGTTAGATTCGCTTAAGCGCTTTTGCTACAGGAAGGATCTTATAGAGATCATAAAAAAGCACAAGTTTTATTATGTATCTCAATATATCTATGATCGGTATTACATTAAACGTATGCCGGTCGTCGAAATCGCAAAAGAGCTGTCACTTACCAAAGGACCGATTTACCAGTGGATGAAAAAATGGAAATTTAAGACAAAACAGAGAGGGGGGAACAATAGGAACCCGGCGCTAAAAAAGAAAGAAGTCATAAACAAAATTGTTGGGTTAATGGGACAAAAAACAGTGAAGGAAACGGCTGAAATTTGCGGATGCAGTATTACTACAGTCCGAAATCTTTGGAAAAAGTAATTAAAGAAAAGGAAATGAAAAAATGAACTTAGAGCCAATTTTTATTAAAGCAACATCTCTTTCAGATGCCTGGTTTCAAACGCTTTACAGAGCTGTTGAAGCAGGGAGGGAGTTTACTATTGATCGTGGATCATTTGAAGGTCAGAAAAGGCTTGAATTTGACTATGTAACGATCCATATCACTCATCCTGGGACATTACCCCTCCTGCCTAAAGTGAATCCTATCTTAGGCTTTCCTGACCCTGTAGAAGAAGGATACTTGGATGATTATTTGCCTTATCTCATGACCGGGGAAGAGAAAGAGGGGGAGGCTTACACTTATGGACAAAGAATATGTAATGCGGAGGCGTCATATATTTTTGGAGAATATTACGAATTAACAATACCTGATATAGATTTTTTGCATGAAAAGTGTGTTTGGAAAGATCAAGAAACAGGTATTGAAATGGTTAATCAGATGGAGCTAATGATTTGGACATATAAAAATAAAGGTTATCGAAATAATCAGATGACCCTACAAATAGCTCAACCTTCAGATATGCTCCTAAAAGATCCGCCCTGCCTTAGACACATTGATACCCGAATCCAGGATGGAAAACTTCATTTTTTTCCCTATTTCAGGTCCTGGGATTTATTTGGCGGATTTCCTGCAAATCTTGCAGCCATTGAAATGATGAAACAATATTGTGCCGAGCAGATTGGAGTTGAAAGCGGTGAGATTATTGCATCATCCAAAGGACTTCATATCTATGATTATGTGTTTGAAATTGCCGAAGCTATCAGGGGACGGAAGATGAAAGAGTTCCGGATAGCCTCATCTTTATGATGTAATAAGTTGAATGGAGGAAATATAAATTATGAGAATATACGTAGCAAGTTCATGGAGAAACACCCACCAGCAAGGGGTTGTAAAAGCACTAAGAGATGCAGGGCATGAAGTATATGATTTTAAGAATCCAAACAATATCGAAAAAGGATTTCATTGGTCAGAAATAGATCCGGATTGGAAAAATTGGACTCCTGAAAAATATCGTGAACACCTTGACCATCCTATAGCCGAAAAAGGATTCAAATTAGATTATGATGCCATGGAATGGGCTGAAATTTTTGTAGGAGTACAACCATTCGGTAGGTCTGCTTCGCTTGAAATGGGTTGGGCTGCTGGCAAGGGTAAGCCTACGTTCTTAATCCTTGAGAACGGTGAACCAGAATTAATGGTAAAAATGTTGAGTGTTATTTGTCTTAATGTTCAAGAGGTTATTAATTGCCTTACGGTTTACCAATATAATAACAGGAGCGTAGATGTTAAATAAGCAAGGCCCAGGCAAGATAGATTGGTACGCCTTTTTTTTTTATTTCTTTTGAACCACTATTGGAATGGCCGATCAATAACCCAGTTATTATAGCCATAGAGGAATTAGCTAATGAATCGAAAACGAATTAAAATTATTTGGACATGTTCAAATTTTTGCAAGCACAACCATAGATTCAAACTGACTGCATACTTGTGTGGTCGTTGCCAGTATTTTGCGCAAGTTTTTAAAACGGCTATAATAAAATAATAGAACGAATGTGGGGAGTTGTCCTTTCCTGGAGCGTGGAAATAACTCGGGATAGTGGATTTCGTCAGTTGGAACGCTCAATCCCCACATCGGTCATCATAACATTAGCTTAGACAGGCTACGCCAGCGTCGCTAATAAAATATTGCAACGGACAAGCCGCTGAACTGCAAAAGGCAAAAGCAAAAGCCGTACTTGGGCAGGGTAAAGTACAAACATAAGAGGAAAAATATGAAAGTTTTGATTGCATGTGAAGAAAGTCAAGCAGTAACGAAAGAGTTTAGGAGGCTCGGGCATGAAGCTTATTCTTGTGATATCGAACAATGTTCTGGTGGGCATCCAGAATGGCATCTAAAGAATGATGCTGCATCCGCTTTATTTTTCCAGAAGTGGGATATTGTAATTGCTTTCCCACCATGCACTGATTTGTGTGTTTCTGGGGCAAGGTGGTTTAAAGAAAAGATTGCAGACGGTAGGCAACAAAAAGCGATTGATTTTTTTATGATGTTTGCTGGATATCCTTGCAGGAAAAAAGCAATAGAGAGCCCTATCGGTATAATGTCAACGAAATATAGAAAACCCGATCAGATAATACAGCCTTGGCAGCACGGACATGGTGAAACAAAATCAACTTGTCTATGGCTTTTTGGCCTGCCTAAACTTGAGCCTACAAATATAGTTAAAGGTAGAGAACAAAAAATCTGGAAAATGGCTCCGTCTGAAAATCGGGCAAAGCTTAGGTCAAAAACTTATTCAGGAATAGCAAAGGCAATGGCAGAACAATGGGGCGGTAAGAATCACGAAACCGCTAATAAGTAGTTGAACTTTACTGCGCTACGCTTGAAAGTTAACTATCGCATTATGAGCCAACAAAAACTTTTATATGGCATGGAATTAACACGGACAGACGTTTACAAGCTTACCATCAACTCTGGTGGAAACCTTATGGTCAAAACCAACGGAGAGGTGACCATCGTGTTTGTCAACGGCAAATTCGAGCAAGTGAGTTTTCTGTTTACAGGAAGGTACACCCGAAACCAATGGAGAATTCTCTCTGCGATTGAACAAATGATAGGTAAACTTGAAGCTAAATACAAAGGCATTTAATAAGGAAATAATGAAAATTTTTATACTGAACGGACCGGCAGAGGCAGGCAAGGGAACCCTTGTTGAATATTTCAAGGAATCAACATGGCTGGACACCCATTCCTACTCTTCAATAGATTGGATCAAAAAAGTGGCAAAAAAAGAGTTTGGATGGGATGGAGTCAAAGACGCAAGGGGCAGGAACCTTTTAGCCGGGTTAAAACAGGTTGCCATTGCATACAATGATATTCCCACTAAAAAGGTGATCTTGGAAATTGAATCGGCAATTGTTTTTAAAATAGACCTGCTTTTTGTCGATATCCGGGAACCAGACGAAATTGAAAAACTGGTAACTCATTGCAAAACCGTCGGACTCCCTTGCGTTGCCGTCAGGGTTATTAATACCCAGGCCGAGCTTAAAGCCGAAAAGAACGGGTTGAGTTTAACCGGGGACCGGCTGTATGGGGAATACTCATATGATATTGAAATAGAGAATAATTCAACCATGGAAGCCTTTAAAAAGAATATAGAAATTAAAATGAAGGAGTATTTAGTATGAATTTCTTAACAAATGATCAAAAGAAAAGAATGTCCACATTGTTTTTAATTAAGTCAATGCCGGAAAATGCAATTAAGATTGGGCTCCCACAAGGGAAAATCCGTAGATTGTGCCGGGCGTTGATGCATCAGATTGATAACCGCCTGCGTCAATTACCGCAACCAGATGCGGCCTACATAGACGAAATAAATGTCCTTTTTGAAGAATTTGGCGGTGGAATTGCCTTAAACTGTGACGGGGCGGCTTTTTGTTTTAAATTATTGGAAAGGACAAATACTTCGATTCTTTGTCCCCCAGGCGGGGCCACTATAAAATATTGTGATCAAGCAGTCCTGAATCTGTTGAATTCCCTCTCTCTTTATTTTGACAGAGGCACGGAAAATCTTGTAGAGAAATGGGATTCTCTATTTTTTTAATTGCTTTTTTCCCAAAAAGGAAACAATTATGGAAGTTTTCAGGACGGTCCTTATAGATAGAAGGGGAAAACAATGCCAATAGATTTTAACAATGCACCGCCACAAAGAGAGCCGAAGGAAGATAGCAACCAAGCCCCTCAAGATCCTATTCAGGCTTTCGCCGAAAAACTGGCAGAGCATGGCCTTGACCCCGGGGGGATTATCGCTGATGGAGAATTACACAGGTTTGGTAAAAAGAAGGCCTGCTGGTATGTGTTTTTCCAGGGCGACATATGCGGAGCCGCTTTCGGAGATTGGCAAAAGGGGATAAAAGGAACCTGGTGTTCTGTCTCTGAAGGCACGTTGACATATAAACAGCGTGAAAAATACAGAAAGGACATGGAAGCGGCCAAGGCTATCAGGAAGGCACAGGAAAAAAAGAACCATGCCCAGGCTAAAATAATTGCCAAAAAAGAATGGGGTGCTGCTATGCCGGTTATCGGTATGGCCCATTCATACCTTGAAAAAAAGGGTGTGAATTCTCATCATTTAAGAGTTGATAAAAAAGATCGGCTTTTAATTCCTTCTATTGATGGGAATAAAGAGATCCACTCCCTTCAATACATCAAACCAAACGGGGATAAGAAATATCAGCCTTTAGGAGCAAGGAAGGGGTTTTTCTTTGAATTTGAGGGAGCCCAGGGTAATAATAAGCTTTATATTTGTGAAGGTTATTCAACCGGGGCGTCAATTCATGAGGCAACCGGGGCAACGGTTATATGTGCCTTTGATTCTGGGAACCTGCCCAGGGTTGCAAAAGTTATAAGGGAAATATTCCCGTCTCACTATATTACCATTGCAGCAGATGACGACAGACACGTTCCTGGCAATCCTGGTGTTACAAAAGCCAAAGAGGCGGCCTTAGATATCGGGGTGCCTTTTGTATGGCCAGTGTTTCAGAATGTAGATCCAGGTGACAAACCGCCTACTGACTTTAATGATCTTTTTGCCATGGAAGGGCCAACCGCTGTTGTTGCTCAATTAGTGAAGACGGGAGTGGAGGCAGAACGGCAAATCATTCCCCCTTTTATGGAAAACAGCACAGCCCTTACAAGCTGGCTAATCAAAAAACCTGCACCCAGGAAATACATATTAACCCTTAATGGTGTAGGTTTTATGCCAAAGGGCGTAGTGGGCGTTCTGGCAGCCACGGGCGGGACCGGGAAAACCTTTTTTCTGATGTCTTTGGCACAGGCCTTTGCAACCGGGGGCAGTTTTGGGCCGATCAAGGCGCCGAAGCCACTTAAAACCCTTTGTATCTTTGGAGAGGATGACCAGGACGAACTAGGGCGGCGTTTTTGGGATATCTGCAAGGGGAAACCCTCTAAAAATCTTTATGCAGCCAGTGTGTATGGTGAGGTGGGGCCTTTAATGAAAATGGATGGAAAGAATCCGGTCCGAGCAGATGGTTTCTATTGGTTGGATGAAACTATAAAAGGGCATCCAGGAGTGGACGTTGTTATCCTTGACCCTAAAAGCCGTTTTTATGGCCTGGAAGAGAATAACAATGACCATGGCACCCAATGGGTTGGGTGTCTTGAAACTCTTAGAAAAAGGTATAATACAAACATCCTGTTTGCTGCCCATACGGCAGAAGATAAAGCAGGAAAGCTGTCTCAGGCTATGAACAGGGGTGCGTCGTCGGTTGTCGATGGTTGTCGTTGGCAGGCTGGTATGATTCCCATGGATAAAAATACGGCAGACTATTATAGGATTACAGATCCACATAATTTTGTAATTTTTGATGCACCTAAGAATAATTATTCACCCAGGGGAAGCCACCCTCTTTATTTTAAAAGAGGAGAAGGCGGCGTATTGGAATATACGACTTTACAGAATACAGAGTTATCTGAAATGGCTAATACTCTGCATGGACTGCTTAAAGATGATAAAGGGCTATATACCCTTTATGCACTTGGAGAAGGATCGCAAACAAAAGAAATTGCCAACACCATGAAAGAAAATCACTCATCATTTGAAAGAACAAAAAGCTATAAAGATATAACAGATTTTATGGTTAAAAAGGGTGTGGCAAAGTGGATAAAAACCGGCACAGGTAACAGTAATAAAACAGTCCTGGATATCATAAAAAAATGATCAAAAAAGACACATATTTTATGGCAAAAATAGCATTTGCTTATCCGGATATTGCTTATCCGGACTCTGCCGGACGGGCCATCCGGATAAGAGTTACAAAAAACCCGATTCCTTATCCGGGCTTATCCGGATTTGTCATCCGGATAAAGAATGGCCATTTTTGCTTATCCGGACGGGTGCTTATCCGGACGGGCCATCCGGATAAGGAAACTATCTGAAATCATTGAATTTTTTGCTTATCCGGTTATCCGGACGAGAGTATATATAAATATATATATTTCCAGCTTAAGACTGGAAAACATATTTATGATTTTGTGTGTGAAGATAGAAAATAAAAAAGAATAAAAAAGGAAAAATAAAAATTGAAAAAAGCAACAAAAGATAAAACTCTCCTGGAAGAAACAGAACAACAAATAATTTTCAAATGGATCAGAGCCAACCAGATCCGATATTCAAAATTACAATTGGCATATGGAACATTGAATGGCGTCAGGTTGGCTCCTAAGCTTAGAAAAAAAATGTACCTGCAAGGAAATCGAAAAGGAGTCCCGGATATTGTCTTGCCTGCTAAAAGTTGTACTGGACGTTATTCGGGTTTGTATATTGAATTAAAACGGGTTTTCCGTGGCGTGGTGAGTATTGATCAAAAAAGATATATGAAGCTGTTAAATGAGCAAGGATATTTAGCTCTTGTTTGCCGGGGACACGCTGAGGCAATCGAGTTGATTAAGGATTATTTGGGGATTAAACTTATAAAATAAGGAGATAGACTTATAATATAAGTTGACAATGCTAAAATATAAGTTTAATTATAAATTATGAAGCAAATTAAATGGCATAAAAAAGCAGTTAAGCAGATTCGAAAAATAAAGAATCTTCAAACAAAAAATAAAATCTATGATGCGGTTGGTATGTTATCGTCTTTCCCAAATTGCCGAAATGTTAAAAAACTTGCAAATCGTGATGATTATAGACTTAGGGTTGGCAGTTGGAGAGTTATTTTTACCGCTGACCTTGAAATAATTCAAATTGAGGAGGTTAAAAAAAGAGATGAACAGACCTACTAATATTCAAATAATTGAACAAAATGGGCTTCCTGCTTTTGCGGTTATCCCTTATGACGAATATTTGTCCATGGTACCAAACAAAGACAGCGGATTAGTACCCCATGAAGTCGTGGGGCTTGTTATTAAAAAAAATTATAACCTGGTGAAGGCATGGAGACTTTATCTGGGGTTGACTCAAAAAGATGTGGCAAAAAAAGCGGGGATAACACAAGCTGCTTTTTCTCAGATGGAACGGGTTGAAAATACGAATAGATCTGCAACTCTTGAAAAGCTTGCCAATGCAATGGCGTTATCTGCTGATCAATTACAGGATTAATTTAAAAGAGTGACTATTTTAGTTGCTCTTTTTTTGGCTTGCGTTTTCCCATATGGGAAACTTTTTAGGAATTAATCAATAAAAATAAAGACTTGACATGAAAAAACAATCGTGCAATGGTGACACAGTTCAGGCAAAATCCTGGACCCGGTTTGGAAGCTGGAGACACAAGGCGCATGAGCGCCCACCAAAAGTACGGCGTTTTTTTTATTTGTATTTTCTTGGCGGGTCATGTGCGGAGACCTTTTAGGTCTGCTGGTTGCCTTGTGGCCAGCCTTCCAACCGTATGTGGCCCGCTTTTTATTTGGAAGTAAAGGGCGGGATCTTTTAAACAGTTTTTTACAAGGAGATCCATTATGAAAGAAAATCAATCCACCAACGTAATCGCCTTTCAGTTCAAAAACTCAACAAATCATGAAGTAAGAACAATTCAGAAAACAGACGGTTCAGTTTGGTTTGTGGCTGTTGACGCTTGTAGAATTTTAGGAGTTCAAACAAGAGATGTTTCGAAAAGGCTTGATCTTGACGAAATTAGTAAAGTGGATCGAAACCACTTAGGCCTAATACCAGGAAAAGCCATGGTTTTGGTAAACGAATCCGGCCTATACGCCCTCATCATGAAATCCCGAAAGCCCCAGGCCAAGAAATTCCGCAAATGGGTAACATCTGAAGTCTTGCCCCAGATCCGCAAAACAGGGGCATATATCCAGGAACCAACCCGACGTGATGCA
>JABIYQ010000078.1 GCA_018702715.1 Desulfobacula sp.
CTCAGATGAAAGATAAAAAATGAGGGATGAAAAAAGAAAAAAATTGCAGATTATGAGAGAATAGAGTAGCTTTTATTATTCTGTCGCTGGGGGATTTTGACCCGGCCACAGGTGGGGGATTTTAAAGTGGCCATCGGGGTTAATATTCATTATTGATAAAAGAATGGTTAAGTATACTAATCGTCACTGGTTAAGAAGCTATAAAGATAAGATTAAGAAAATAATTCTAAACTCCAAATGTCCATATACAGGGTGCGTATATGTCTTTGATGAAGATCTAAATACCGAAGATGGATTCTTGTTTAAAAACGATGGAATCAATCTTCCTTTTCAATATCTGAAAAATATAGAAAACCGCTGGGGTCTTGGTCTCACAAACAATAATGGTAAGGTGGATTATTCTCTCAAGTGCGATTGATTTTCAGGCACTCTGGATTTAATTTTGTCCAAACCAGGACTTCAGGAGGCCGGCAGTAAAATCAACTAATCCTTCTAACCATGACAATTTAAAAAAACACACAGTCTCCTGCAGCAAATAAAAAGGGGGACGCAAGTGAGGGGGCTTTCAGCCCCAGACAACAAACGCAATATTTCTCTTGAAATATAACCAGTCCTGTATACCACTACATTTCAAAAAACATCCAATCCAACGGCAGTTATTTTTTTGTTTGTCTGTGAGTTTTTTTAACCATTTTAAAAAAGGAAAACAGATATGCAAAAAGATTTTATTTCTGCCCCAAGATTAATGACCGCGACAAAAGACACCGGATTTATCTACATTCTGGAAAATCCGTCTTATCCAGATTGTGTTAAGATCGGCAAGACGACCAGGCTGCCCGGAAGCCGAGCCGCTGAGCTTTCAAGCGGCACTGCTGTTCCAACGCCGTTTTCTGTGGTGTACTGTAGGTTGGTGGACAATCTCAGCAATGTTGAAAACGTAGTCCATAAATCTCTTTGGAAATACAGAAGAAATAACGATCGGGAGTTCTTTGATCTGAATGTACCAGATGCTCAAAAACACGTTAATAAAGCCATTGATGACTATTACGGTACTGAGTACAACAAAACAGTTTACAGAAAGAAACAGGACGCAAAATGGGCCATGGTTTGGGACAGAATTAAAGTCCCATTTGAGTATATCGAGAACCCAATTAAAGTCGGAGATTGGATGCATTTTACGCCTGATTTCTGGCTGCCGAATCATGACTGCTATGTTGTCATAAGCCAGGGATTGTTCGGAAGTGATGCCGGCAGAATGATCGCTTATTGCTTTGCACAAAAATTTAAAAAAGTGATTGTGCAGCTCTATAATTGTAAACCCGGTATTGAATATGATGGGAAGGATATGATCTTCCATTCAGGATTTTATATCGCTCCTGAAGGGGACTATGACGGCACCATAGAGTTCGGTATTTGTTCAAACTGTGGAACCGTTCATCTGGGACACCAGGGGACAGCTGTGTTATGTGACAGTCCCTGTTGGTCACCTGTCCAGAATGATTGCGACTGCCTGGTATCAGAGCCTAATCCAGAGTTGGAGTTGGCTTATAAGCTTGTTAATGATTTGTTTAAGTAACATGTTTGGTATCGGTACTGCGGTTCCTTTTTTTAAAAAAAGGAATCAAAAAAATATAAATGCTGGCTGTGTTTGCAGTGCTGAGTGAAAGCGGCGTGTAGGTGAGAAACAAAGCAAAACATAAGGGGCCGATATCTGACGTTGTAATATATTCTATGTCCGATAAAACAGGACTAAGAATATCTAACAACATCCGATATCGCTATCTTATGTTCAATTTTGCTTCTCCACGCCTTCGCAAAGTCTATCCTGTATGCCCCGTTTAGCTCCCGCCAAGCGGTAGCCAGGCAAACTGACTATTGCGGATGAAGCCGCTCTTCAAATGTGTATGGCAATTTGGCAGGGAGCGACCTGAATAGGGCTCTGATGTGCACTCTCTGCCAAAAAGGTTGCCATACCGCCAGGATTACATAGGAGCTCTCACGAGTTGAAACCCGACTCATGGGGTCTCCTATGTATTGTTGCGGGGCGGAGCCCGCTGTTTAAAAGGACGAAAAGCCAATTATAGATCCAGATTAACTGGATTTCGGACACTCTTTCAGAGAGAGCGGACGAGAACCCAATTTGATAAAAATACTTGGTCCAATGAATGCAGAAGGACCGGCTTTATATTATGATATCTAACCTAAGGCCTCAGGCGGGCTTATGAAATTTAGCGGTTTAAAAGTTTTTGGGTTTGCTATATCTCCAATAAAAGAAGAATATCAGGTAAAGACTTTTTGTTATGCTTTAGTATGTAATAAGTGTAATGGTCAGGCAACTTTTTGACACTGCTATTTCTCCAATAAAATTTCATTGAGAATTTAAAAATTTGATTTTGCTTTTCTTCATATAATGTAATTTAAATCAATGAAAAAAATTGATTTAAATTAA
>JABIYQ010000034.1 GCA_018702715.1 Desulfobacula sp.
AAATGTGGCGGCAATCCAGAACTGATAAAAGAAGAACTTGAAAAATTCTTTAATGAGAAATTAACAAAAATTGATAAAAAAGAAGAATATGTTTTACAACAGACCATAGGTTTCCAGCGAATGATACAGCGTGCTATCAACCATGCCCGGTCTGCGGAAAAAAGTGAAGTCAATTTAGGAGATATTCTTGCCTCTATTTTCCAGGAAAAAGATTCCCATGCTGCATTTTATCTCGAATCTGAGGGCATTACCCGCCTTGATGTATTAAAATTAATTTCACACACTTCAGAATCTAAAAAAGAAAGTCCCCCATCCATGGACCCGTCCCGTAGAATCTTTAAACCCGCAGACAGAAAATCAAAACAATCCAAAAAAAAGGATCCCCTGGAAACCTTTACCACAAATCTTTTGCAAAAGGCACAAGACAATAAGATTGATCCGCTTATCGGAAGAATAGATGAAATGGACAGGGTCATGCAGATTCTTTGTCGCAGAAGAAAAAATAATCCGATTTTGGTGGGAGATCCCGGTGTTGGAAAAACAGCCATTGCCGAAGGGTTAGCCACTCAAATAAATGACAAACTAGTACCGGATCTTTTAGAAAATTGTGAATTATATTCTCTTGATATGGGAGCACTTCTTGCTGGAACAAAATATCGAGGTGACTTTGAACAACGTCTAAAAGATGTTATAAATGCCCTTGAATCCAAAGAGAATGCATTGTTGGTTATCGATGAAATCCATACAGTCGTGGGAGCCGGTGCAACCACCAGCGGTTCCATGGATGCTTCAAACATTTTAAAACCGGCTCTTTCCTCAGGAGATATAAAATGTATCGGTACAACAACCTATGAAGAATACAAAAATCATTTTGAAAAAGACCGCGCTTTTTCAAGGAGATTTGAAAAAGTTGAAGTCTCAGAACCTTCTGTTGAAGAAACAATTCTAATTTTAAATGGACTTAAACCATATTATGAAGCACATCATGGATTGGCCTATACTGCCAAGACAATTGAAGCTGCGGCATATCTGTCGGATAAATACATCAATGATAGGCTCCTGCCGGACAAAGCCATTGATGTTATTGATGAAACCGGCGCCTATCTGCGGCTCAAGGGAAAAGGAAAACGAAAAACGATAAGTCCCAAAGATATTGAAAAAATTGTCGCTAAAATTGCCAAAGTGCCTGTCACAAGCGTTACTTCGACTGATAAGGCCAACCTGGAATCTTTGCCATTAAGAATGTATAAGGTTATATTTGGGCAAAATGATGCCATTGAAACTTTGACCACTTCCATTAAAAGATCAAGAGCAGGTCTGGCAGCTCCGGATCGTCCCATTGGATCTTTTCTTTTCATGGGGCCGACAGGTGTTGGCAAAACAGAGGTTGCAAAACAGCTTGCCCTTAATATGGGGATAGAATTTTTAAGATTTGACATGAGTGAATACATGGAAAAGCATGCTGTTTCACGACTTATCGGAGCCCCTCCAGGATATGTTGGCTTTGACCAGGGCGGTATCCTGACAGACAGTATCCGGAAAACACCCCATGCGGTTTTACTGCTTGATGAGATTGAAAAAGCCCATATGGATCTTTATAATATTCTTTTACAGGTTATGGACTATGCAACCCTGACTGACAACACCGGCAAATCAGCTGATTTCAGGAATGTTATCGTCATCATGACATCCAATGCAGGTACAAGGGAAATGAGTGCAAATTCCATTGGATTTGGCTCACAGTCAACAAACCTTGATGCCAAAGGACTCAAAGCCGTTGAAAAGACATTCAGTCCTGAATTTAGAAACCGGCTTGATGGTATTGTTCAGTTTAACCATCTATCTCCCAAGGTCATGGAAAAAATTGTTGATAAAAACATGAAAGAACTCAAAGCCATGCTCAAAGCCAAAGAAATTAAATTGAGCTATTCTGCCAAGGCCAGATCATTTCTTGCAAAACAAGGATATGACCCAAAATTTGGTGCCAGACCTCTGGCAAGAATTATCCAGACTCAAATAAAAGATAAACTCACCAATGAAATCCTTTTTGGTAAATTGGAAAAAGGCGGTAATATTTCAATAGGCCTTAAGAACAATATGCTTAATTTTAACTTTAAGAGCTGAATGCCGCTTTTCAGGCTATCAAAAAGATTAGACTTTCCCCCGGCCTGGCTTGCACGATCTGACGGCCTTTTATGTATAGGGGGAGATCTAACTCCGGAAAGGCTGCTTTTGGCCTATGAAAATGGAATCTTTCCCTGGTTCTCAAAGGATGAACCAATTCTTTGGTGGTCTCCTGATCCAAGGCTGATACTATTCCCAAAAAATATCAGGATCTCAAAAAGCCTGAATAAAAAAATAAAAAAAAATATATATAGCGTTACTATGGACAAGGCATTTGAAAAGACCATTCGTTCCTGTGCAAAACCAAGAAAAAATGGTCATGAAGGTACATGGCTTGTAGATGAAATGGTGGATTCCTATATAAAACTTCATACACTGGGATATGCCCATTCCATTGAAACATGGAGAAAAAACAAACTGGTCGGCGGATTGTACGGCGTTTGTCTTGGCAAATCTTTTTTTGGAGAATCCATGTTTTCTTTTGAAAGTGATGCATCTAAAATTGCTCTGGTCGCCCTTTCAAACCATTTAGAAAAACAAGATTTTGATTTAATTGACTGTCAGGTGACGACAGACCATCTTCTAAGTATGGGTGCAATCGAAATCGCCAGAAATGCATTCCTTGATCTTATCCTTGAATCTGTTAAAAAAAAAGAAGGGGTAAACATTTGGAATTCTAATATTAATTTGGAACTTAGTTAAGGGTTCGCTCAAAAGGAAAAATGAAACCAATAAAAGATAATATTCAAACCGGCAGTATTTGTGTTTTAGGAATTGGATTTGATCAAAATTCTTCTTTTCAAAAGGGCCCGGCACTGGCACCCAATCGAATAAGGGAGAGTTATTTTTCCAGCTCATCCAATCTATGGTCGGAAAAAGGTCTTGATCTTGGATCATTACACCTTCTGTACGATTTAGGGAATATTGATTTCAAAACAGACGTCGACCCCTTTAATCAAATCACAAATTCGGCCAAAGCCGTGCTTGACCAGGGGAACCACATGATTTGTTTGGGTGGTGATCACTCAATCACTTTTCCTGTTATAAAGGCATATGCTCAAAAATATGATTGCCTTAACATCCTTCATCTTGATGCCCACCCCGATTTGTATGACAGCCTTGATGGAAATATCTATTCACATGCCTGCCCATTTGCCAGAATCATGGAAAAAAAACTGGCTAAAAGACTTGTTCAGGCAGGGATCAGGACAATGACCGGCCATCAGCGTGAACAAGCTGAAAAATTTGGCGTGGAAGTTAAAGAGATGAAAGATGGAATTGACTGGCTGGATGAGCTTGAGTTTGAAGGGCCTGTATATTTATCCCTTGATTTAGACTGCCTGGACCCGGCTTTTGCCCCGGGTGTTTCCCACCATGAACCCGGGGGAATGACAACGCGCCAGGTCATTGATATTATTCATCGCCTAAAAGGAAAAATTATTGGTGCAGATATTGTTGAATACAATCCTGACAGGGATTTTGCTTCAATGACATCCATGGTGGCAGCAAAACTTTTAAAAGAAATAATAACACGGATCCATGAAGATACTATTTAAATTTTTTTCCCAGGACAATTCAATATGAACTGGTGGAGTCAGATACCTTACAAAATAAGTCCTTATTTATTTCAAATCAATGGGTTTGGAATTCGTTATTATAGTTTGATGTATATTCTTGCCTTTGTTACCTTTTATTTTTTAATCAAATTCAGAATCAGAACTGAAAAACTTGATATAAATATACATCTTATGGATGATTTTATTATATGGGCTGCCATGGGGGTTCTTTTAGGGGGCAGGTTTGGATATGTCTTATTTTATGATTTTAAATATTATATCCTTCATCCATTAAACATTTTGCTGCCCTTTGATTTTTATAATGGATTTGCCTTTACAGGAATTTCCGGAATGTCCTATCATGGAGGACTTATAGGTGTTGTTACAGCCGTTTATTTTTTTTGCAAAAAAAACAAATTGCTTTTTTGGGAATTTTCAGATCTCTTATGCCCGGTTGTACCTTTGGGATACACCTTTGGAAGACTTGGTAATTTTTTTAATTCAGAACTTTTCGGAAAGGCAACCACCCTGCCCTGGGGAATGTATTTTCCCACTGATCCAACCCATACATTAAGACATCCTTCCCAGCTCTATGAAGCTTTCTTTGAAGGTATTGTTCTCTTTGTAGTATTATGGACTATCCGACGTAAAAAGGTTTTTAAACACCGTATGTTTGCTTTATATCTGCTTGGATATGGGTTTATAAGATTTTTTATTGAGTTTGTACGAAAACCCGATGACCACCTGAACTACGTCTGGTCAGTTTTCACCATGGGACAAATCCTATGTTTTTTGATGATTCTGTCTGGATTTTTTCTTTTTTTAAAAATTAAATCGAAAAATTAATGTAATTGTTCAACCCGTTAAAAAAAATTAATACCAAAGCCCTGTCTGATGGATATTTGCAGGAGGTTAAGCGTTTAGCATCGAAACAAATATCCATCAGACAGGGCGGTTTCAGGTGTAAGAGCTGAATAATTACAAATTTATTTTGAATCCCGCACATACCAAAGCATGTTGACCAAAACTTGACAAAAAGGGTTTAGACATCATTATCTTGGATGTTATCCAAGTCAATGACCACCCGCAAAGCGGGAGGCTTGCCTATTCGACCATAGGTCGTAAAGGCAAAAGCACGTCAGTGCTTTAATCGTTAGGTTTGTAACCGGGTGCAAAGCAAGCGGTTTGATAACAAACAATCAATGAGGAGACAAAATGCTTTTAAAATTATTTTTATGCTTTACCCTTATTCCTGTTTTTGAACTATATCTTTTAATAAAAGTCGGCACGGCCATTGGTGGTCTTAATACAATTTTCCTGGTTATTTTAACGGGATTTTTAGGTGCCTGGCTT
>JABIYQ010000033.1 GCA_018702715.1 Desulfobacula sp.
CCATAATATCCACATGAAGCTGGGTTTCATTTCCCAATGGCTCAACAACCATTACATTCGCTTTAAACATCCAGTCTTCCGGAAGTTGGGTATGGTTATTTGCCGGCGTGATTTCTTCGGCGCGCAGCCCGAATACAACTTTTTGATCATGGGTCAACTGGGTCCCTTCCTTATCCGGAACAATAATCTTTAGCCCGTCTTGAAATAGGACAAAAGTATTGTTTGTCTCTTTTTTAATGATACATTCAACAAGATTCATGGGAGGTGTTCCGATAAAGCCTGCAACAAAAGTATTTACAGGACTTGAAAAAAGTTCAATAGGGGTACCAACCTGTTCAATATACCCATCCCTTAGAACTACAATCCGATCAGCAAGGGTCATGGCTTCCACCTGGTCATGGGTAACATAAATCATAGTGGAATCAACTCGCTGGTGCAGCATTTTTATTTCTGCTCGCATCTGGATGCGAAGCTTGGCATCAAGGTTTGACAAAGGTTCATCAAAAAGGAAAATAGAAGGTTTCCTGACCATGGCACGACCCATGGCCACACGTTGGCGCTGGCCTCCTGAGAGCTCATGGGGCCTTCTTAACAGCAGGTCTTCAAGCCCCAGGATAAGTCCAACTTCTTCAACCCTTTGCTTGATCTCCTTCTTAGGTGTTTTCATCAGCTTTAACCCAAAAGACATATTCTCCAGCACATTCATGTGGGGATAAAGCGCATAGTTTTGAAACACCATGGCAAGGCCCCGGTCTTTTGGTGTGATATCATTGACTATTTTACCATCAATGGAAATCGTACCATGGGTTATCTCCTCTAACCCTGCAACCATTCTGAGCAAGGTTGATTTGCCGCACCCTGAAGGTCCAACAAGGACAATGAATTCTTTATCCTTAATATCAAGGTTTAGTTCATGAATGACCTCTGTTTTACCATATTTTTTAATAACATTGTTAAAGTTAAGCTCAGCCATTTAATATCCTGATTTCTGTATCTTGATAAATTTTTTTAATGATCATAAAACAACAAAATGTATGAATATGCAAATCTTTTTTTAAAAAATGAAATTAATCTTGACTCTTTAGCAATATCCTATTAAATCTCAGTGAATGCAAGAAAAATGAAAATTTTTGTTTTTATTTTACTATGATCAATTAAAAAATTCCCCAACAACCCCGTTAAGGAGGAAGTACAAATGAAATTTTCAAGATTGTTTATGATTTTAATTATTGCCGTATGTTTCATGTTCCCTGCATCGGTTTTTGCCGAACCAGTTACAATTAACTGGTGGCATGCCATGAGAAGCGCCAGGGGCAAAGTGGTTGAAAAAATGATTGGCGACTTTAATGCATCTCAATCAGAGTACAAGGTTGTCGGAACCAACAAGGGCAACTATGATGAAACAATGAACGCTGGGGTTGCAGCTTTCAGAGCTAAAAAACAACCCCATATCCTCCAGGTTTTTGAAGTGGGAACCCAGACAATGATGCTTTCAGGTGCAGTCTACCCGGTATTTGAATTGATGAAAGATGCTGGAATTAAAGTGGACTGGTCAAGATATCTTCAGGCTGTTCTTTCCTATTATATGAATTCCGATGGAAACCTCATGTCCATGCCCTTTAATTCTTCCACCCCAATTATGTATTACAATGCCGATATGTTAAAAAAAGCAGGTATTGCACCTTTATCAAAATCTGATCCCATTACCTGGGATGAACTTGGCGAAATCACCAAAAAATTAGTTGAGGCCAAGATTGCTCCGGCCGGCATGGTCACAGCATGGCAGTCCTGGACCCAGATAGAAAATTACAGCGCCATTCATAATGTTGCCTTTGCCAGCAAAGCCAACGGGTATGAAGGTCTGGACTGTGAGCTTGAGATCAATAATCCCCTGGTAGTAAAGCATATTTCAAGGCTTAAATCATGGGCAGATGACAACCGGTTTATGTATGGCGGCCAGAAATACCAGGGTCCGAAATCAGAATTTATGGCTCAGAACGCAGCCTTTTATATTGATTCCATCAGCGGTATTGCAAAACTAAAAAAAGGAGTCAAGGATTTTAAATGGGATGCAGCACCACTTCCC
>JABIYQ010000032.1 GCA_018702715.1 Desulfobacula sp.
AAACACCTGATCGCGGGTTAAAAAAATATCCACCAGACCAAAATCAAGATCACCACTTTTTATCAACGGAAAAACTTCGTTGGGATCACCCAGTTTCATGTCAAACACTACCTCTGGATATTTTTTTCTGAATGATGCAAATATGCCTGGTAAATATGATTTACCAAACTCGATGGGAGAACCTATTCTGATCATTCCGGAAGGTATCTGTTTCGCCTGCCTGATATGCTTTATTCCCACTTCAAGGTCATTGATAAAGGGATTAAGGATTTCAAATAATTGATGACCTGCCCAGGTTGGGACAAGTTTTTTGTGAAGTCTTGTAAACAGCAGAACATTTAATTCAGACTCAAGCTTATTCAACGCTTGGCTTACTGCCGACGCTGTAATATTCAATTCCCCGGCTGCATTGACCACACTTTTTTTTAAAAAAATATAATAAAATACTTTAAGTCTGTTAAAATCCGGTAGCATTAGTAATACTTAGCCTAAGGTTAAATTGTTTTAATTTTACTTAACACCAAAATGGTTTTATTATCAAGTTAAATAGTGCCTGACTGGAAACCCGTGTTTGGGCAAAAAATTGCCCATATACAAGGCGCAAGAAAGTTTGAAACCGGAGTGTACTACTGTACATGAGGATTTTAAACTTTTGCAGTAACGCAGTAGATGGGTGAGTTTTCGTTCAAACACTAAATAAAACGTCCTTGAAATATAGGATAGTTGTTACCCGAAAAAAACTGGAGACTTAAGATATGAAAACATCACTCAAAAAAATTATACAAGTAATTATTTATTTTTTTACGCCTGAAGATTCCACTGCCCCGATTCATAAACCAACCATCTCTTTTAATATTGAGTCCGGCATGGTGGGCATAGGTTCTGCAAAAGCATTGTTCTGGCTAATGAATTCCATGATCTTCATGTATCTGATTTCACTACTTTAAGGATTTTTTTTAACCTTAGACTGCAAATGTTCCATCAAGACGTTATCCGATTTTCTTGTACTGCATGACAGGCGACATAGGTGCCATTATCCATTTTTGATAGTACAGGAATCTCACGGGCACATCTCTCATTTGCAAACATGCACCGGGCATGGAACACACATCCTGTCGGTAGGTTCACCGGCGTGGGAACCTCCCCATTGAGTTTAATATGTTTGGCGCGTTTCTCACCAACGACGGGGATGGCGCTTAAAAGGGCCTTTGTATAAGGGTGACGTGGAAAAGCAAATAAATCCTCGGTTTTGGCAAGTTCACATATAGTCCCAAGATATAAAACAGCCACACGGGTACTGATATGACGGACCACTGATAAATCATGGGTGATAAACAGATAGGTCAAATCTCTTTCTCTGCCGGCTTTCATCAAAAGGTTAAGGATCTGTGCCTGGATGGAAACATCTAGAGCAGATACGGGTTCATCGGCCACAATAAATTCCGGATCAAGGATTAACCCCCTGGCAATACTGATTCTCTGGCGCTGACCCCCGGAAAATTCATGGGGATATCTTTTTATCCAGGCCTGGTCCACACCCACCTGTTCCATGACCTGGTCAATTTTATCATTGATTTCACGGGTGGACATTTCAGGATGATGGAATCTCAAAGGTTCTTCCAAGGTCTGCTGCACAGTTTTTCTTGGGTTTAAAGATGCATAGGGGTCTTGAAAAATCATCTGCATTTTTTTTCTAAAGGGCAGCATCTGATCATGGCTCAGGTTATCAATTCTTTTGCCGCCATAATGTATTTCTCCGGAATTCGGCGGATAAAGGCCCAAAACAAGCCTCGCCAAGGTTGATTTTCCACAACCACTTTCTCCTACCACACTTAAGGTTTCACCTTTCTTAACAAAAAGGGAGACATCATTTACAGCTTTTACAGTGGTTTTCTCTAAAGAGATTTTGCCCTTTTTGAACTTGAGCTGATCCAGTAAGCCACCTGAAATATCAAAGTGCTTCACCACATTCTTAATTGAAAGTATTGTATTGTCTTTATTCATTGTTTTCTGCTGTTCATTCCCTTTTTTATTTCATATGGCAGGCTGCTAAAACGCCATTACCGGCATCCTTGAGTACGGGTGTTTGCTCCGTACAGATTGCCCCTTTTAAATAACATCTTGGATTAAAAGCACATCCCGGCGGTATATTTGTGAGTGTTGGCATCATCCCTGGAATCTGCACAAGCTCTTCTCCAGGTTTTATAACGGTCCCTGGTATTGATTTAATCAATCCTTTAGTATATGGATGTACGGGATATTTCACAACCTGATCCGTTGATCCATATTCAATAATTTTACCGGCATACATAACAGCAATTTTTTCAGTGACCTGGGATACAACCCCTAAGTCATGGGTAATTAATATCAAGGACATATTATCTGATTCGCACAATTCCTGCAGCAAATCCATGATTTCGGCTTGAATGGTTACATCCAAGGCTGTGGTAGGTTCATCAGCAATAATAATGGCAGGATCTGTAAGCAGAGAAATGGCTATAATTATTCTCTGGCGCATCCCCCCTGATAACTCGTGGGGATATTGCGACAGTCTTTGCTCAGGTGATGGGATATGGACTTTTTTTAATTTTTCCAATGCAATATCCCGGGCATCTGATTTTGAAATTTTTCTATGGGCCTGCAGGGTCTCAAACATCTGGAACCCAATGGTAAAAACAGGATTCAATGTCATCATGGGGTCCTGAAAAATCATGCTGATTCTATTCCCACGGATTTTACGCATCTTCTCATCAGAATAGGAACTTATTTCATTTCCTTCAAAAAATATCGTCCCCTTAGAAATATATCCGGGTTTGCTGATCAGATTAATAATTGAAAAACCCGTTACAGATTTTCCAGCGCCACTCTCTCCGACAAGACCAAGCCTTTCTCCTTTTTCAAGACTAAAGCTTACACCATCAATTGCAGTGATATCACCAAATCTTAATGCGAATTTAACTTCAAGATCATTGACCTCTAAAAGATGAGACATCTTAAAATACTATCCTTTATAAAGTTTCGGGTTAAGTACATCCCTGAGCCAGTCACCCAAAAGGTTGATCACAAGGACAAAAATCACCAGCCAGATTCCGGGAAATACCGTAATCCACCAGGATCCTGAAAAAAAGAATTCCTGACCTGCCCGTATCAAAGATCCCAGAGAGGGTTTGGTAACAGGCATCCCAAGCCCTAGAAAGGACAGAGCTGCCTCACTCATAACGGCATTGGCCACCTGTATAGTGGCTATAACCATGACCGAGGTCAGGGAATTAGGCAAAATATGACGGAACATAATGGTCCATTTTGGTAAACCAATAACCTTTGCCGCTTCCACATATTCCTTGTTTTTCTCTCCCATAACCGAGGCTCGGATGGTTCTTGCGAACGTGGGCCAATTAGACAGGCCAATGATAATGGTCAACAAGGGAATGGCCAGCCGCTCAAAACTGCCCAGTCCGAACATCACCTGAAAAATGGCAGACAAAAAAATGGCCACCATCAAATAAGGAAATGAGAATTGGATATCGGCAAAACGCATGAGAATGGCATCGGTTTTTCCTCCCATATACCCTGCTAAAAGCCCGACCACAATACCGATAATGCCTTGAAGAGAAACGGCACCTAATCCGATGATAATAGAGGTCCTCAAACCGTAGAGCATGGTTGACAGCATATCCCTGCCCTGGTTGTCAGTCCCAAGGGGGAACTCACGAATGCCGTCTTCCATCCACATGGGTGGAATCTCGGAATTCATGATATCTATATTGGCAGAATCATATGGATTCATGGGAGAAATCCATGGTGCTGTTAATGCCAGTCCTAAGAAAATGACCAGGATGGTAAAGGAGGAAATCGCCACCATATCCCGCTTAAAACTATATAAAAAATAAGATTCTTTAAATTTTTTTAATTTTGATTTCATTTTGTCCCTGCAATTCTAACGGTGGGATTGATAAATCCATAGAGTATATCCACAACCGTATTAACAAATACAAACAGACAGGCCACCACCACGAGATATGCGATGAGCAAGGATGTATCAGCCCTATGCACTGCCTCTAAAAACATGAACCCCATGCCGGGCCACTGGAATACCAGTTCTGTGAGCAGGGTAAAAGCAAACATGATACCGATCTGAACGCCAAATACAGTTATGACGGGCAACAATGTATTTTTAAAAGCATGGACCAGCCATATCCTCCTGGGTGACAGTCCTTTAGCCCAGGCATATTTGATATATTCGGTTTCCAGGACCTCCATCATTTCAGACCGGATCAAACGGATAAAAAGAGGCAGCATCAGGGTCGACAAAGACACACAGGGCAAAATCAGGTGTTTGATCCCGTCAATGGACAGAAAACCCGTGGTCCAGTACCCGCCCAGCAAGGAGATGGTCTCTCCGCGTCCAAAAGAAGGCAGGATCTGCCAGTGGATGGCGAAAAAAAAGACGAGTAAAATAGCCGTCAAAAATACGGGCATGGAAACTCCCAGGGTGGAAAAACTCATAGTAAATCTTGATAAAATACTCCTGGGCCGCAACGCACAATAGACCCCCAGGGGAAAAGATACAAAAATAATGATCAGGGCAGTCCCGAATACCAGCTCAATAGTGGCCGGGGCATGTTTGAAAATGACATCAAGGGCAGGTTTATTGTACAAAAAAGACCTTCCCAGATCCCCTTTCAGGGCATTTTTGATGAACCGGACGTACTGGATTAAAAATGGATCATTAAGCCCCATCTCGTCAGCAATCTTGGCCCTCTCCGCCGGTGTTACCCTCTCTCCGACAAGATCCCGGATCGGATCCCCGATCTGACTTTTTATTGAGAATCCTATCAGGCCGATGATCATCATGACTATGATCGCCTGGATGATCCTTCTTATGATAAATGCAAACATTAATTTTTTACTTTTTTTTAATATTTATAATTATCGCTCCCCCAGGAAAAGTTACCAAGGGGAGCGATATTTGGTTGATTACGAAACAGTATCAACAACTATTCAACGACCAGGTCTCCGAAGTAGGGGAAATTCTGAGCATTGAGGATTGGCTCAATCTTAAAGTTTTTCTTTGCACCATAGGAGTGCAGCTGCCAGTGATAAGGAATAAATGCAGCTTCGTCAAAAAGGATCTGCTCAATTTCCTGGAGCATGCCTGCACGTTTACCAAGATCGGTTTCAGACTGAGCAGCCATTGTCAGCTCGTCAACTTTTTTATTGCAGTAGTTACCGCCGTTGTACTGGCCATAACCCGTGTCTGCATTCGGACACATTGTTAAAAATTCGGAAAAATTACCCGAATCTTCTGTATCAGAATGCCAACCGATCATCATCATGTCAGCAGCTCTATTGTCAAATTCCGGCCAGTACTGAGCCTTTGGCATAGTTTTAAGGTTAACTTTGATACCGATTTTACCTAACATCTGTGCTGTGGCTTCGGCAATTTTTGCATCGTTTACATAACGGTTGTTAGGCGCCATCATGGTTATTTCAAAACCTTTTTCATATCCTGCTGCTTTCATAAGCGCCTTTGCTTTGGCAAGATCATATCTGGGCTGAAGGCTTTTTTTGTAACCAACATATCCCGGAGGGCTTTGCTGGGCGGCAGCCATTGCTTTTCCCTTCATGATCTTTGCCACGATACCGCTGTTGTTAACGGCATAGGCGATGGCCTGACGGACTCTTGCATCCTTGAAAGCTTCTACGCGTTCCTGGTTCATCTGAAAGGTAATGATACGGCCACCATTAATGGTAACCAGTTTCACCTTACCATCGGATTCAATCCTGCCAAAATCCTGGGGCGGTACTGGGGAAATGAAATCCACACCACCGGATAAAAGGGCTGATACACGGGTGGCATTTTCCTTGATCGGGGAAAGGATGAATTTGGTGACATTACCAGGGGATTTGGTATCCCAGTAGTTTTTGTTTCTTTCCATTTCAAGAACTACATTGTGTTCTCTTTTAGTAACCACAAAGGGGCCGGTTCCGGAAGCATTATCCAGAGCAAAAGATTCGCCGACTTTCAAAATCAAGTCTTTGGGCTGACCGTTTGCATCGGTTCCTGTATAAAATGCACTATCCATTGCAAAAAAGTATGTTGCCATATTAAGAAGGAGTGGATATGCTTTGGTTGTTACAATATCCACTGTATAATCATCAATAATCCCCACACCGATGAATGGTTCAACCAGACCTTTAAAATCCACGCTTCTTCTCATACGGTCAAATGACCATTTCACATCTTTTGCAGTAAATTCATTGCCGCTGTGAAATTTAACGCCTTTTCTAAGATGAAAACGCATCCGATATTCGCTGATTCTTTCCCAACTTTCTGCAAGACGAGGCTCAAATTTTCCGTCCTGGGTCCATCTTACCAGCGGGTCAAATAACCAGTGGGACAACTGAAGCATACCACCTGACAATTGAACTTGGGGGTCAAGTGAAACAGGGTCTGCATCCAGTCCGACTTTCATCGTCTT
>JABIYQ010000031.1 GCA_018702715.1 Desulfobacula sp.
AATAATTGAGGCGTATCAAGGTTTCATTTTCTAATAGTGGAGTGATCTTGCTAAAAATCTCTTTCAAACCTGGATATCTTGTTACTACATCTTTTCTGGTGATGGGTGCTGGACTATAGACAGGAAAGAAATTGCGATCATCTTTTAACACAAGTAAATCATGATGCTTTATTTGCCAATTGGTTCCAAATATCAAGCCTACCTGCACTTGCCCTCTTGTGAGTGCTCTACCTGATCCAGAATTAGCAATAAATTTAATTTTAGATCTAGGCACCTTGAATCCATAAAATTTCTGAAGAGCCTTAAATCCATCAGGCCGATTATAAAAAGTGTCGTTTGAACTAAAATACAATTCTTCCTTTTTGTTAAGTAATGCAGGGAGCTCCGATAGACTTGTTAAGTTATATTTAACTGCAAGATCTTTTTTCATAGCTAAGGCATAAGTGTTGTTTGCTGGCGATCTGGAAAACCACACTATACCATTCTTTTCTAAATCAATTCGCTTGACTTCTTTATATAATTTTTCCGCATTTCCCTGTATGCTCAAGTCTTTCTGTTTGAATATTGCGCTATAAGCTGTACCTGTATATTCCCAATAAAGATCAATCTTTTTGTTCATAAGCTCTTTTCGGATGTTGGATGATAGAATATTTTTCACTTCATCTACTTCATAACCATCGTTCTCAAGGGCAATTTTAGAAATTCTCGCCAATATAAACTGTTCGGTAAACGTTTTAGAACCAACTACAATCTTTCCTTTAGATGTCGCATACACTAAGTTTGGGTTTAAAAGCATTCCTAAAAATGCGATACTAAGAGTTAAACATAAGCCTCTCTGAAACAATTTACGCACCATGATTCTCTCCTATTATTTCTATTTGAGCAAAAACGGTGGCTATGTAAAAGCCAAAGCTTTACTTTTTTATCAAACTCAGGCCTTTCATATTTTCTATAACAAAGTTTGTCGGTGTCATCAAGCCATATAACATATTCACTCACTAGCTTGTCTATGTGCAGTAGTATGTTGGTAGGCCCGGGGGAGTGGGGTGGAAATTCACCTTTGACTACTGCTGAAGCTTTGCTTCAGCAGTACCATATAATCGGATAATTTTCCAGCCCGCCCCGCGGAACGTCCTGCCAACAATAAGTTAACCAGTTTTTTTTCTGTGGAACATACAAAAATAACGAATCGGATAACACCCAAATTGCTATCAGAGTGACATAGGAATTACAATAAGCTTTTTCAAAATTGATATTTTCTATCAGTATAACACTCAAATTGAAGTGATAAACAGAAACCGTATAAATCCAGGTTTTCAAATTCAACTTTACAAAAAAATAAGCAGAATAGAATTCGAAAGAGAATATTCAAATTACTTGGAGATAGAGCAAATTGTTGTTTAGAGTCCGGGGTACCACCAAAAGATCAACCTTTTTTAAAGAAATGGCTGCGGTATTATGTTGATTTTTGTTTAAAATATGGCCAAAGCTCTGCACTGTCGGTTGCTGTTTTCGCAAGTCGAAATCGTTGAAGTAAAACGAGTTTAGGAACTGTTTACTACTTATATCCGGGTGGGAGAAAATACAATAGGTAAAAATACGTATTTTAAATGTAATTTGGATTTTTTTATGCAGTAAAAAATTATTCGCCTGATGCACCAGGCAAAAATAAAAAAACTGCTGAATGCGTATCGTCTTCAGCAGTTTTTAAGATAAGTTAAGGGTGTTTAGATACCCAGATAGGCCTTTTTGACATCTTCGTTTGCCATCAGATTTGCGCCAGTATCAGTTAATGTAATTATACCATTTTCCATAACATACCCTCGGTTAGCGGCTTTAAGAGCAAGGTTGGCATTTTGTTCAACAATAAAAATAGTGGTTGACTGATCCTCATTGATTTTTTTAATAATACGAAAAATCTGTTTGACAATGATGGGTGCAAGCCCCAGGGATGGCTCATCTAAAAGCAGTAACTTAGGTCTTGCCATCAAAGCCCTTGAAATAGCAAGCATTTGCTGTTCACCACCGCTAAGTGTTCCACCGGCCTGGTTTCTTCTTTCAGCTAAAATAGGAAAAAGGCTGTAAACATAGTCCATGTCTTTTTTTATTTCATTGGCGTCATTTCTTAAAAAAGCACCCATGTCAAGATTTTCAGCAACTGTGAGGTAAGGAAAAATTCTCCGGCCTTCCGGCACCTGGCAGATCCCTAATTTCACGATATCATCTGAGGGCATATGGGTGATATCCTGACCTTTGAATTCAATATTCCCTTTTTTGGCAGGAACAATACCACAGGTTGTCATCAGTGTGGTTGATTTGCCAGCGCCATTGGCCCCGATCAGAGAGATCACTTCTCCTTCATTCACCTCAAGGTCAATACCTTTGAGTGCATGAATATTTCCATAATATGTGTGTACATTTTTTAATTTAAGCATCTTCAGAATCGTCTCCAAGATAGGCTTTAACTACTTCCGGGTTAGACTTTACCTCTTCAGGTGTGCCTTCGGCAATTTTTTTGCCGTAATCCACTACATGAATATTGTCAGACAAACTCATGACAAGTTTCATGTCATGTTCAATCAGCAGGATGGACACATCCTCGTTGTCTCTCAGCCAGACAATCAACTCATCAAGCTCTTTTGTTTCCTGGGGATTCATGCCTGCGGCCGGTTCATCTAAAAGCAGCAAAAAAGGATTTGTGGCAAGGGCTCTTGCTATCTCAAGACGGCGTTGCGCACCATAGGGCAGGTTGACTGCCATTTCATTGACATATTGTTCCAGACCGATTTTTTCCAGAATTTCATAACTGTCATCAATTGCTTGTTTTTCTTCATTCCTTTGGCTCGAAGGTCGAATCATGGCCTTAAGAATTCCTGATTTCAGTCTGCAATGTCTCCCGATCATGACATTTTCCAGGACCGTCATTCCTTCAAAAAGCCGGATATTCTGAAAGGTCCTTGCAAGTCCTCTTTCAGTCACATAATTGGTTTTAAGCCCGTTCAGCTTCTGGGTGGGTCTGCCCGGAGGAGTAATTTCCACAAGGCCCTCACTGGGAGGGTAAATCCCGGTAATACAATTGAAAAATGTAGTTTTCCCTGCACCATTAGGGCCGATAAGAGCGGCAATCTGCCCCTTTTCAACTGAAATGTTTACAGAGTCCAGAGCTTTTAGCCCGCCAAAATTCATTGTGAGGTTTTTTACATTAAGTATAGGTTCCATAAATTTATTCTTTTACTTTTTTAAATTTATATATTTTACGCACACTTTGAATAAGTCCTTCCGGTTTAAATACCATTACGATGACCTGGAGTGCACCAAATACAAGCATCCGGTATTCAGCAACTGCTCTTAAGTATTCAGGCAGAAGTATCAGAACAAGGGCACCGGCAATAACACCAATGGCAGATCCCATCCCACCGATAACAACAACGCATAAAATGGTAATGGACTCCCAGATCGTAAAGGACATGGGATTAATAAATGAGGTTTTTGCAGCAAAGACTACCCCGCCAATACTGGCCCAGGTTGCACCAAGGGCAAAAGCAG
>JABIYQ010000548.1 GCA_018702715.1 Desulfobacula sp.
CTCGACTGGACCCTGGTTACGAATAACGAAAAGGAATTCAGACGGGTTGAAGGATTGAGAGTTGAAAATTGGGTCGATGCATAATCGTGTTGATTTTGACCCCAAAAAGCAGGCTCTAAGAGGAAAAAACACTCCAGACTGGAACGATTCTCCCATAAAAACAAACACTTATCTGGGTCAGACCCCCTTATCCCAGTGCTCTTGGTTCTGTTGCTTTTTTTGCATCCGCAGTTACAGATCCTGATGTTGTTTTATCTTCCAGATACGTGGCGTATATAAAACAGTTGATAAATGCTGATTTTCTTAACACCTCTAAAGGATTGATCCTTGTTGCAAGTTTCCTGGTAATCACTCTCATTACATGCAAGAATAGTGTTAAAGCAATAGTAACTTACTGGACAACACGTTTTGGAGATGGAAAGCATTGCCGGCCGTGAATCAGATCCTTGGAAGCATAACAACAGCAAGAAATGCCCTTCCCTGCCCACAGGCTCACCACTGTTGAAGACTGCGACAAAGTTATCTGGCTTGAAAAGGGCAGGATAAAGATGATCGGAAAATCCGAAAAAGTTCTTAAGGTTTATAATCAGAGCACTGAGGGGGCGTTGAAGAAACAGCTCAAAACCGATATCTTCTATTCGTTGTTTGATGAAATGAATGCAAAGTGAGCAAAGTTTTGTATCTTGCATAGGAGAAAAAAATAATGGACCAGCTGGAAAAAGAGCGGATTAAAAATGAGAAGGGAGGTTTTTATGCTTAATGTAACGGTAAAAAAACAGATCATTAGCCAGATGGGTTTGCTTGATTACGAGCACCAGAGACGTGTGCTTGATTTTGCCCGAGCCCTTGTTGTGACTTGCCCAAAAGGCGTTCCTGGCAAACAACTTCTTTCTTTTGCAGGGACAATTCCTGCTGATGATCTGAAGACCATGGAACAGGCTATAGAAGATTCTTGCGAGAAGGTAGACCAGAATGAGTGGTAAATATCTGCTTGATACCAATATCGTAATCGCTCTATTTGCAGAAGACCCGTCTGTTCAAAAGCATATTGCCAAGGCAGGAGAGATATTCATCCCGTCCACTGTTATTGGGGAACTCTTTTTCGGGGCTTTCAAGTCCGGACGACCGAAGGAAAATACCGCACGTATAGAAAGCTTTGCCATCGCCAATACTGTCCTTGCGTCTGATATTGGCACAAGCAGGGAATACGGACGCATCAAGGACCTCTTGCATAAAAAGGGACATCCTATCCCTGAAAACGATATTTGGATTGCTGCTCTGGCAATTGAGCACGGGCTGACCTTGGTCTCACGTGATGAACATTTCAAGAAGATAGATGGGTTAAAAAGAGATGAATGGTGATTTCTCCTTTTTATTGCACAAAACCCTTAAAACGCTGTTTTTGACCCCAAAAAGCAGGCCCTAAGAGCAAAAAACACCTCCAATTGGAATAATTCTTCCATAAAAACAAACACTTATCGGGGTCAGACCCCGATAATTCCTTATCGGGGTCAGACCCCGATAATTCCCCCCAAACCCATGACCCTATCTTGTTTTCAAAAAAAGGACAACATTGAATTTAGACCATATTATTCAAGAAAGAATTGATGAGCATTTACAAGTTGTTGGTTTATTAAAAAATGATAGTAAATTTTTAACTAACCTTTCAGAAATATCTAATGTTATAACAGAGTGCTTTAAATCAGGTGGAAAGCTTCTTATCTGTGGTAATGGAGGAAGCGCTGCTGATTCCCAGCATCTTGCAACTGAGTTGGTGAGCAGATTTTTTCTGGAAAGAAAAGCATTGGATGCTGAGGCTTTAACTGTTAATACCTCTACCCTTACTGCGGTTGCTAATGATTATAGTTTTGATAAAGTTTTTTCAAGGCAGTTAGAAGCAAAGGGAAAGGAAGGGGATGTACTTTTAGCAATATCAACAAGCGGAAATTCCAAGAATGTTATTGAAGCAATCAAAGCTGCCAAAAGCATAGGAATTAAAACCATCGGATTTGCCGGTAACAATAGGGATAGTTTAATTTGTAAAATGTCAGATTATTATGTATCAATCCCATCAAATTCTACGCCAAGGATTCAAGAAGCACATATTCTTCTTGGACATATTATTTGTGAAATTGTAGAAAGATATTTATTTGAAAAAGGAGGGTGTTTAATACTGCCGTCAAAAACAGAAAGAAATCATCAATTGGCAACAGGCCGCCGTTGAGTCAGAACTTGACTCTTAAAACTGGTAATCATGGAAAACCTGAGAAAAAAATCACTCTTTCTGAATTACAGACAAGATGGACTGTGAGACATAATGAGGTTGTAATTGATTGGCAATGGCCGGCTTTTTAGATGGATGATGTCGGTCAAACGGCGTGATTTGATAAGATTTTTTGAAAACCATCTGAGTCCATCAGAGAAAATCCGAGGAACAAAATTCTTACAATGCTGTTTTTGCCCCCAAAAAGCAGGCGCTAAGA
>JABIYQ010000030.1 GCA_018702715.1 Desulfobacula sp.
AGCATTCCCCTTGACAAAGGCATGCCCTTATTTGCAATAAACAATTTTAACAAAACAATTTCCTGCTCTGTTAAAACAATTTCACCGGCAGCACACTGGGCTTTAAAGGAAATAAAATCTATATGATTATCACCAAAGTCATAAGTGTTGCCATCAAACATTTTATGCCCAGGTTTTTTTTCTTTTTTATCTCTTTCATACCAGGTTTTTTTTTTAATCAGTCTTTCAACCCTTAACAAAAATTCTTCCAGATCAAAGGGTTTTGACAAATAATCATCCACACCATATTTAAGCCCCTTGATCTTGTCCTTTGTATCTCCCCTTGCAGAAAGGATAAGCACAGGGATTTTTTCATCTTCCTGTCTAATTGTTTTTAAGATGGAAAATCCATCTATCATAGGCAGCATTATATCAAGAATAATCAAATCCGGTTTCCAGGACCGCCATTTTTCAAGTCCTTGTATTCCATCTATTGCAATTTTCACATCATACCCTTGAATAGACAAATTCAAACGAATTCCATCTGCTATGTGAACCTCATCTTCTATGACCAGAATACGCTTTTTTTCAACCGCTTCCATAAATTTTTCTCCCTGACATTGGCAATACTTGCCCTTGGAATACTAATCGTAAAAGTTGCGCCTTCCCCTTTTCCAGGACTTGTTACTGATACTTTCCATCCGTGGATATTGGCAATACTGGAAACAAGGTACAACCCAAGACCGGATCCTGATACACTATTTCTTTGTTTGGGAACAGACTGATAAAATTTTCTAAAAATCCTTCTTGCTTCTTTTCTATTAACGCCGATTCCATTGTCTATAAACTCAATGGTCACTTTTTGTATAAAACTTTTAAATCGAATTGTGAGTTTTGGTGTATCACAATCATTATACTTAATGGCATTTGAAATTATGTTCATTAAAAGCATTTCAAATAAAAATAGATTCACTGGATAAACTGCCGGGCTGCTTAACTGATCTTCAATGCTGATATCCAGATCTCGAAAAAGAGATTCATTCTTTTCACAAAAATCTTCAACCAGCTTGACCAGGCTGTCCTTTATAACTTCTGAACCAAAGTTTTGACTTTCAATCCTGGCAAGATCTAAGATACTGTTAATATTTTCAGTGAGCCGGTTAATATCTTCCAACATATTTTTACTGTATTTTTTTATATCCTTTTGTTCCATAGGATGCCTGATAAAGGTCTCAAGATAAATCCTTAGAGAGGTTACAGGAGTTTTTAATTCATGAGTGAAATTATAGATAAAATTATGCTGAAGCCTGAAGAGGTTAACTGTCTTCTGGTAATAGATAAAAGCCAGTAAGATACCAATCAAAACCACAGCAATTAAAGCACTTAAAACCAATATAGTCATCCCCGTTTTTGAGGGAAAAATCAATTGGGGATCAATATGAAACTTTAAAATAATCACTTCAAGGGCTGACGTAATTTCCATGTACCAGCTGACTGTCAGGACAAGGAATGTGGCCAAAGCAAAGATAGAACAGGTAAAAATAAAAACAGGGTGTAGATACCATCGGGAAGGGTTTAAAATTTGCATTATTTGCTGTCTTTATCTTTCAGAAGACTCATTTTTGTGGCATAGTCGTCCATGATTGACATCTTTATTAATCCTTAAAAATGTTATCTTAGCTTTGCACTGCATCTTTAAATCACTTGCAGCTTAATCAGGATCTTGCACTCATAAGAGATTATTCTTGGAAAGGTTTATATGTCAAGTATTAATTATAGTGGACACCAATGGCAAAGATGTAGTATCTCATAAAGGCAAAAAAATGAAAATCCTGTTAAAACAACATATGATTTTAATGGTTGCCCTGGTATGGCTGCTGCCCTTAAACTGCTTTGCCAAGCCTCCCATTAATGCCCACGTTAGTATTCTGCCCCAGAAATATTTTGTAGAAAGAATCGGTGGCAACCTTGTAAAGGTTAATGTTTTGGTAAAACCCGGCAAAAGCCCTGCAACCTTTTCACCTTCTCCTGACCAGATAAAAAAACTTGCCGCCTCTAAAGTTTATTTCAGGATTGGGGTGCCTTTTGAAAACAGCATTTTGGATAAAATTAAATCCATTGCCGACATACGGGTTATAGATACCCGTCAAGATATTGCATTAAGAATGATGGAAGGACACCATCATGATGAAAAAAATCATGATCAAAAGATTGGTAATGACCCCCACATCTGGATGGACCCGTTGCTTGTAAAGACCCAGGCCCATACTATTTTTAAAACACTTTCTATCATTGACCCGGACAAAGAGGATACCTATAAAAAAAATTATCTATTGTTTGCAAAAGACCTTGATGCACTGGATCATCGATTGAAAACAACATTTAAAAATATCAAGGGGAAAAACCTGTTTGTATTCCATCCATCTTTCGGGTACTTTGCAGACGCCTACGGCTTAAAACAGATCGCAGTTGAATCCATGGGAAAAGCGCCAAAAGGAAAAGCACTTTCTTTTATTATCAAGTCAGCAAAAAAACAAAAGGCAAGGGTGATTTTTGCACAACCCCAATTTGACAGAAACACGGCGCAAAATATTGCATCTGCCATAAACGGGGTAGTGGTGTTCATAGATCCCCTTGCCTATGATTATATATCCAACATGGAAAAGATTGCTCACACCATTACCAGGACATTAAAAAAATAAAGACCCGGGGTCTTTTTTCTGAATCAATTTTGGAAAGGGCAACAATATTCACTAAGGCTTAAATTATGCAAAAACAAAATGGAAATGATTATAAAATCAAATTAAACAACATCTTTTTTGCTTATAGAAACCGCAATGTTCTGGAGAATGTTAACCTTTTAATTGAAAAAGGAGAATTTGCAAGTATTGTAGGCCCAAATGGCGGCGGAAAAACCACTCTTATCAAGTTGATCCTTGGATTGATTAAGCCTGATAAGGGAAGTATTCAAGTATTTGGAAAATCGCCGAAAAAAGCTCGACAGCAGATAGGATATATGCCCCAGTATGCCCATCTGGATATGGATTTCCCGGCCAGTGTCATGGATGTGGTTTTAATGGGAAGACTCAAAAATTCAAACCTCTGGTTTTCAAAAAAAGATAGGCTTGAGGCACTAAATGCCATTGATGAACTGGGGATGATCACCTACGCCAAAACAGGGTTTAACAAACTTTCCGGTGGACAAAAACAACGGGTTCTAATTGCCCGTGCTCTGTGCAACAGCCCGGACATCCTGTTGCTGGATGAACCCACTGCCAATGTGGATCATCAGACAGAAGAAAATTTATTTTCAACTTTAAAAAATCTAAACTCAAAAATGACCATCCTCCTTGTATCCCACGATCTGGGTTTTGTTTCAAAATATGTAAAAAGCGTTATTTGTGTAAACCGCCAGGTAGTCATCCACCCTACAACTCTCATGAACGGTGCTATAATAAAGGATATTTATAATGGAGATTTAAAAATGGTACGGCATGATCACAGGTGCAGTAAAGAAGGGCATAACCATGGTTGATGTGTTTTACGCAGTCTTTGATCCAGACAACAAGTTTTTGAAATATGCATTTATAATGGGCAGTCTTGCTTCCATTTGTTTTGGGATCATTGGAACATTTGTCACCACAAAAAGAATCGGATACCTTGCAGGAGCAATTTCCCATTGTGTCTTCGGCGGCATTGGACTTGCAATTTTTCTCCAGGTAAATATGGGCCTTGCATGGTTTGATCCCATGTTAGGGGCAGTGCTTGCTGCAATCATTGCAGCCGTAACTATGGGACTTGTCAGCCTTCATGCAAAGGAGAGGGAAGACTCCATTATTGGAACGCTCTGGGCCGTTGGCATGGCATCGGGAATTTTGCTTATTGACAAAACACCCGGTTATTTCAACCTTGCATCCTATTTGTTTGGCGATATCCTGTTGATTTCAAGCAAAGATCTTTTATATGTTGCATGCCTGGATACCCTGGTTCTTTGTTCCTCCATTATCTTTTTCAACCGGTTTTTCGGTGTGTGTTTTGACAGTGAATTCACTCTATTAAGAGGGATAAATACCAGTTTTTTCTATCTTTTTCTCCTCGTCTTAACTGCCTTGACCATAGTGTTATTGGTTAGGATCGTTGGGATTGTGCTTGTGATCGCTCTTTTGACCATCCCACCGGCCATTGCCTCCTTTTATGCAAAAAGGCTATGGCAGATGATGCTGTATTCTTGTTTATTATGCCTTTTTTTTACATGGACAGGTCTTGGGGTAAGTTATTCATTCAGCCTTTCAAGCGGACCCACCATCATTGTATTAAGCGGATCAGTCTACCTGATTCTTCTAATCATTCATAAGTTTATAAGACCCTGATCACTCTTTCCAAAATCCTGCGAAAAATTAAAATCACAAGACTATTTTTTAATTGAACCATGAATATTTTGTGAGCTTTAAAAATGCTTACAAATTTTCAGGTTCAAGTATTTGAGAAAACAACCGATGTTTACTAACGAATGAAAATTTTTAATGAAGATCGATTTTACAATAACTTTGTACTTATTTGGATGCCATCTTAAATGAGCCGTTCCAATTTTTAGACGGCGGCGAAGACTTGTATTCCAGACAACGTTTGAGCATGGTCATACTGGGTTTATCATCAGGAAATAGGGATTGCGCCTTTTTAAACAAATCTATGGCTTTATCCCAGTTTTGTTTCCGATACGCATCTAAGGCATCCTTATAATAATTAACCATGGTTTTTGTATCATCACCAATATCATTGGTAAATCCCATGATTTCATATATATCTACAGGCTCTTTTTTCCCCATCAACACCACTGAGTCAAGTTCTCTGCCAAAGATAGAACCTGCTGCTGCCGGAGAATATGTATCTTTACTCGCCAGAGAATAACATCCATATACCTTGTTGACACCTTCAAGACGGGCGGCGATATTAACTGTATCTCCCATCATGGTATAATCCATGCGATTTTGCGATCCCATATTGCCTACGACTGCAGTCCCGGTGTCCATACCTATTCTCATGTGCAACTCAGGTTTACCCTCTTTTTTCCATTTATACCTGAGTTCAGATAATCGCTGTTGCATTTTTAAACTGACTGTACATGCTATTTCTTCCTGGTTTACCAATTCACCGGGAGCACCAAAAAAGGCGATTATGGCATCTCCTTCAAATTTGTCCACCGTGCCCTTATACTCCAGAATAATATCCGTCATTTGTGTTAAGAATTCATTAAGCAATGCAACGAGTTCATCCGGTTCTAATGTTTCGCTTATACTGGTAAAAGATTCGACATCGGAAAAAAAGGCGGTTATCTTTCTTTTTTCACCTCCCAAAACTAAAGTCTCAGGGTTATCCATCAATTGTTTTACAACAGCCGGAGCTAAATAAGTTGAAAATGCATTTTTAATAAACCGCTTCTGACTGGACTCAATCAAAAAAGTATAAGCGGTCATGGTTGAATATATGATTAGAATGACTGCAAGAGGGTAAACCAGATTTAAAATCCAACCGTGGACGGAAAAAATATATTGGCAAAAAAAGATATAACCAATAAAGGGGAAAATAGCCAGACAGGCCCCACTAAAAGCGCCGAGTTTTGGTAAAATAATACCGATGCCCAGGCCAAAAACAATCATGGTTAAAACAGTTAAGATATCCATCCATTCGGGTTTATATAAATAATCTTGGTTCAATACCATGTCAATAATGTTTGCATGGAATTCAGGCCCGGGATAAACAGATTCAAAAGGCGTACTGATTACATCAAATATACCGGATGCAGTTGCCCCCAGAATAATAATTTTGTCTTTTATGGCATCCGCGCTGATATTATCATTTAATATATCCGTAACGCTCAGATGGGGGAATGCTTTTTCTCCACCCCTGTAATTAATGTAAAGCCGTCCTTTCTCGTCAGTGGGAAAATTAATATTATCACCCAGACTAAAGGATTTAACGCCGAAATCGCCAATATGTCCCTGGGGTTCTTTTTCTAAAAATGCACTTAATATTTTTATGGATAAAGGGGCATAAAGATCGTCACGAAATTTTACCAGGGAGGGTATGGTTCTGACAATACCATCTGGATCTGGAATGCTGTTAAAAAAACCTGAATAAGGTGAACTTAAAGATATCCGGCGAATATTGGTTTGAGTGGCAAAGGCTTCTATAAATGGGAATTCCATCGCTTTTACACTGTCATATTTGATGGTTTTATAGGTTGCCGGGATGGCAAGTTCCTGGAGAAGGTCCAATTGTTTTTCAGTAAGGTGACGGGCCTGTTCATCTTCCATCTGGAGAAAAAAACCTAATACAATTTTAGATTTTGATTGTTGTATCGCCTGTGCCAATAGGTAATCATTATCTGTTTTGAATTTCAATTCGTCCAAAAAGTTGTAAACATAATTGTTTTGAATGTTTTTACCGGTCAGAACTTTTTCAATCTGACTGATATACTTTGAAAGGCTTTGGGTATCCGGTTCTGAAAAAACAAGCTCAAAAGCAATGACCGCAGCCCCGGCCTCTGATAATTTGTTTACAACCTTTGCTAATTTAGACCTCGGCCACATCCATTTGCCTTCCTGCGTCAGACTTTTCTCATCAATCACTGCCAGGGCTATGTTGCTGCCTGGATCTATATTTCCCCGTGCCCGGAACCGCAAATCAATTGTTTTTAATTCCATATGCTCGAAAAAAGAAAAATTCTGGAACATGAACAGAATGCATAAAAAAACAACAATACAGGAAATGCCCAAAGGTCGGGTGAAAATTTTTTTTATTTTAAACGCCATGAACTATTCTCCGGAAAATTAAATTATCAAATTGACGATGATAATAATTATTTGTGTCATGCAATTTCTCTAAATTTCCTATAGTGAAGAACCTTTGAGAAGTCAATGAATAGATTTGGTTCTTCTTGACAAACAAAGTATTTCTGATTTAAATATCTATATTCTCAATTCATAATTTTGTTTAGGCCTGTGTTTATTTTAATTATAACGTAATAGATAAGGTGATTTCATGGGAAAACTAAACCGAAAAAAAACTTTTGTTTATTATTTGATGATACTGGGGATATTTTTATTTACCGGTATATCTGTTCTTCACAGCGGGGATTCCGGGCTAAAATTACTGGAAAATTTCAAACCCTATGAACCGGACACACCTCTCATCCCAAAGTATGCAAAAATTAATCCTGATTTTGAAAAAGGCGTAGGTAAAGAAATTGGGTATATTCAGAAAGTTGTGGGAAAAGCCTATGTGATTCATTTTGGAGAAAAAACAGCCTACCAATTAAAAAAAAATAATCCTTTGTTTACCGATGACACCTTGATCACATCCCCCAAATCACGTCTGACCGCTGTCATGAAGGACAAAAGCGTTCTGGCCCTGGCACCCATGGCTAAATTAAAAATTGATAAATCCGAGTATACTAAGTCTGTATTTAGTTCTAAACGGTCCAGTGTGATAAACTTGATTTGGGGCAGTACCCGATTTATTGTAGATAAAATATCGGGGAAATCTGACTTTAAAGTTATAACAAAAACAGCTGTGTGTGGTGTCAGATCAACTGATTTTGCTGTTTCTGTTGCCCCTGTGGATGCGGTAAAAAAACTGTCTGCCCTTGACCAATTCTTAGCCTTTATAAGCCCCGTAAAAAAAGCCCACGCACTTGCCCCGGGTCAAACCATTACCACTGTGGTTACAGGACAAGGATCCACAGTAGGACTGACAGGTAATATTGGCGGAACAACCGTAGTTGGCTCTTCATCCGTAGCAGGCGCCATTGGTGGTAATCCAGCGACAGGTGCCAGCGCTGTAGGTGCCGGCGCAGCTGAAGGCATTCTTGGCGATGTAGCCCCGGGACTGGGCTCAGCATCAACAGGTGCGGCGGCGGCATCAGGGACGGGTGGATCACAGGGAGGGCAAGGTGAAGGTGGAGGCCCTGGGGGACCAGCACCTGGATCTCCCGCACCCGAAGCTCCTAGCACGGATGCTCCTGAATCATCTAACTCCGATTCTTCCGAAAGCACATCCAATGAATAATAATTATATTCAATTATGGAAATGCCGCTTTTAATGAGTGAGTCCTAATTGATGGATCAAGGTTGATGGATTCTGCTATTTCTATTGTGTTGGATATATGATTTGCCTATATGAATTAAAGGTGGGGGTTTTTCTTGACAAATTAGATATCTCTAACTTAAATATTAGACATTCATAGTTTTGTTGAAACCTGTGTTTATTTTTATAATAACCTTTTAATTAAAGAGATTTCATGAAAAACCTAAAAAGAAAAAAGATAGCTGTTTATTGTCTTATGATACTGGGGATGTTTTTATTTACCGGTATATCTGTTCTTTACAGTGGTGATTCAGGGTTAAAATTACTAGAAAAATTTAAACCCTATGAACCGGATACGCCTCTCATTCCAAAGGATGTAAAAATTAATCCTGATTTTGTTGCAGGAAAAGGGGAAAAAATTGGGTACATCCAGAAAGTTGTGGGGAAAGCTTATGTGATTCATCTCGGAGAAAAAACTGCCTATCAATTAAAAAAAAATAATCCTTTGTTTTTAAGTGACACATTGGTCACATCCTCCAATTCACGGCTGAACGCAGTCATGAAAGACAAAAGTATCCTGGCCCTGGCACCCATGGCTAAATTAACAATTGCTAAATCCGAGTATTCTCGCACTCTGTTTAGATCTAAACGTTCAACTATAATGAATTTAGTTTGGGGCAGTGCCAGATTTATTGTAAAAAAAATATCGGGGAAATCTGATTTTATGGTCAAAACAAAGACGGCTGTGTGTGGTGTCAGGGCAACTGATTTCGCTGTTTCTGTGGCTCCCGTGGATGAGGCAAAAAAACTGTCCGCGCTTAATCGGTTTCTGGCCTTTTTAAGCCCTGTACAAAAAGCCCACGCACTTGCACCGGGTCAAACCATTACCACAGTGGTTACTGGACAAGGATCAACAGTGGGGCTGACAGGTGATATTGGCGGAACAACTGTTGTTGGCTCTGCTTCCGTTGCAAGTGCCATTGGTGGCAGTGCGGCAAGCGGCGCAAGCGCTGTGGGCGCCAGCGCAGCTGAAGGCATTCTAGGCGATGTAGCCCCGGGACTGGGTTCAGCATCAACAGGTGCATCCACATCAACATCATCGGCTGAAGGCGGCCTGGGTGGTGATGGCGAAGGTGGAGGCGGTGGAGGCGGTGGCGGTGGAGGCTCCCATTGAGGAACACCCCTGTTTTTTCATTTTTACCCATCCGTGGTTTTCAGTTCAAAAAACCCCGGATTCATTCATTCACATAGTCATGTGTACTTAGAAATAAAAAATCCCGATAAAA